>JALYHC010000045.1 GCA_030776765.1 Actinomycetota bacterium
GTGGTGACCGGCCCGGCCCGGGTTCCCGAGGGATGGGTGGCCAACGACGACGGCTGGCGGTCGCCGGAGGGAGATCCCGGGTACCTGGTTACCGTAGAGGAGGGCGCCGAGCTGCAGATCCGGGAGCGCTGAGGGCCGACGGGGTTGGGCCGAGCTCTCGTGCGTGAAGGAGGAGGCGCGTGGTCCGCCCGCAGCCTGCACTTCCTCGGCCTGATACCAGATGAACGGCGCTCCGCTGCCGGTGCCGTTCGGCGCCCGCTGCGCCTACGCCTGGAGAGCCAACCGGGCTATAAGACGATCAAGTGGGTGCGAGCCATCGATCTGATCGCCGGCTATCGCCCCATCGGACAGGGCAGGGGCTGCTGGCGGGAAGACGTCCTGAACTGCCAGATCGCTCCCATTTGAGGTCAGGGCCGGAAGTGGAGCCTGTCGAGCAGCTCGACGTCGCCCCCCAGCGTGTACTGCCACACCGCCAGCGGCACCGCCGCCAGCGTGCCGTCCTGGTCGAGGTCCAGCGAGCCGGATGCTCCCACGTAGTCGAAGTTGCTTTCCTCCCGAGCCGCCGCCAGGCAATCCAGCCCCACGCAGGGCACCCCTTCGGCGGAGGCCGGCACGAGTGCCTGCTCGATCGCCCCGCGGCCGGTCCCGCCCGCCTCGGCGGCCAGGATCAGGAGGAGCGCCGCATCGTAGGCATGGGCGGCCACCGGCCCCGGCGGCCGTTCGAACTGCTCTCGATAGGCGGCCGCAAAGCGCTCGAACCCGGGGCCGGAGGAGCGCTCCAGGGCCACCCCCTTCTGTCCCGCCAGGCGCCCCGGATCGTCGGGGAAGGCCAGCTCGGGAAGGCCGTCGTCCTGCATCCTCCCCGTGTAGTACCAGGGGCGGCCGAGCAGCCCCCGCTGGAAGGCAGCCTGGAGCAGGTCGGCGGCCGGCTCCGGTGAGCACACGCACACCACCGAGACGGGCTGCATCTCCTCCAGCGCCTGTAGGAGGGCCTGCCGGTCTTGCCCGGCGCCATAACTTCGGCGGCCGACCACCATGCGCCCGTCGGCGGTGAAAGCTTCCGAGAAGCGGTCGGCCACTGCTTGCGCAAGCGGGTCCCCCGGGGTCAGGATGGCGGTTTCTTCCATCATGTCCTCCTCGAGGAGCTCGGCCAGAGCCTCCCCCTCCAGGGCCGTCGAGGGGGTGAGACGGAAGAAGGGCTCGGGAGGGTCGAAGGTGGGGTCATAGTTGTAGGGCACCACATGCACCATCCCCCGCAGGGCCACCGCCTCGGCCACCAGGCGATCGGCGGCAGGCGAGCCGGTGCCCACCACCGCCACCACCCCTGCCTCGGCCAGCCGCCCCACCGCCGCCCGAGCCGAGGCTGAGGTGTCACCGGGATCTTCCAACACCAGCTCCACCGACTGCCCGTTGACCCCGCCCGCCCCGTTGGCCTGCGCCACCGCCAGCCGGACCGCCTGCTCGACGGGATCCGAGGCGGCCAGGGCTCCCAGCACGAGCGGCTGCTGTTGGGTCCCGGTGCAGGCCAGCGGCAGCAGGGCCAGCCAGGCCAGCCGGACCGGGAGGCGCCACATGGCGGCCATTATGCGGGGAAACTCGTGGAGTTCCGCCACCACCGGGTAGCCTCGGGGCATGACCCGAGAGATCGCCGCCACCGACGCCTATCAGCGCTCGGTGTCTGCCTCGATGGCCGAGGTCCGCCCGGAGGGCGTGGTCCTCGACCGCACGGTCTTCTATCCAAGAGGAGGAGGACAGCCGGGCGACACCGGCAGGCTGCGCTGGGACGAGGGCGAACTGATGGTGGTGGACACCGTCCGGCGGGAAGGAGTTCCCATCCATGTCGTCGAGGGGGCGGCACCGCCGGTGGGAACCCAGCTGGTCGCCGAGATCGATTGGGCGCGTCGGCACCTGCTCATGCGCACCCACACCGCCCTGCACACGCTGTCGGGGATCATCTGGCGCGACTACCAGGCCAAGGTGACCGGCGGCAACATGGAGCCCGGCCAGGCCCGGATGGACTTCGAGCTGGAGGGGATCTCTGGCGAGTTCGGACGCGAGGTGGAGGCGAAGCTGAACGAGGCGCTGGCCGCCGACCATCCGGTGGAGATCCGCTTCCTGAGCAGGGCGGAGGCGCTGGCGGACCTGGAGCTGATCCGCACCAAGGTAAACCTCATCCCCGAGGGCGTGGACCCCATCCGGGTGGTGGACATCGTAGGCATCGACCGCCAGGCGGACGGTGGCACCCACGTGCGCTCCACCGCCGAGGTGGGCCGGGTGCGGGTCATCAAGACGGAGAGCAAGGGCAAGGCCAATAAGCGCATGCGCATCGGGCTGGCCGATGTGGCGGGCGCCGCCTTGGACGAGGAGACCACCTCACCGTGAGGCTGCGGGCCCACCTCACCTTCCCCCAAAGCCTGGTGAGCGAGCCGATCATCTACCGGCTGGGCAAAGAGTTCGCGGTGGTGACCTCCATCCGCCGGGCCAACGTGGAGGAGGGGATCGGCTGGGTGATCCTCGATCTGATCGGGGAGGCGGCCGAGATCGAGCGTGCACGGGAGTGGGTCGAGCAGCAGGGCATCCAGGTAGACGTCATCGAGCGGGCGGAGGACACCGAGCCCCGGACCGCTGAGTGATCGACTTCCTGCTCGGGCTGTTCTTCGCCAGCCTGTTCGTGCGGGGGTGGATGCGGGGCCTGGTGCGGGAGGCCCTGGACCTGGTGGGGGTGGTGGCCGGCATCCTCCTCGCCTTTCGGCTGGGATCGGACGCCGGCAAGCTGCTCGGCGAGCTGACCGGCATCTCTCCGGAGGTATCGCGGCTTCTAGGGGGTGCGGTGATCTTCGTGATGGTTGGGCTGGCGGCAGCCCTGGCCGGTCACTACCTGCAGCGGGCGGTGCGTCTCCCGGGACTGCACCTCTCCAACCGCTTGGGGGGAGCCGGGCTGGCGCTGGCCTGGGGGCTCTTCCTGGCCACCATGGTCCTATCGCTGCTGGTGGTGCTGCCGGTGCCCCCCGTTCTGGCCCAGCAGGTGCAGGGATCGGTGGTGGCCCGCACCCTCACCCGGCCCGAGTCCCCACCCCAGGAGTTCTTCCAGAGGCTGGCCGGCGACCGCGTCGTCGAGGCGCTCCTGAACCTGCGCCGCCTGGGCGGCGGTCGCCGCCTCATCGTCGAGGAGGGTCAGTCGATCGGCTTCCCCGCCGCCGAGGCGGCCGAGCTGGCCTTCGACTCCCAGGCGGCCACCCAAGTCTTCCAATCGCTCAACCGGGCGCGCCGCCAGGCGGGCCTGGACCCGCTGGCGTGGTCGGATGCACTGGCCGAGGTGGCAGAGGGCCACGCTTGGGAGATGTACCGGCGGGGCTCTTTCTCCCACCATTCCCCGGTGACTCAGGGCCCCGCCGATCGGGTGGATGCCGCCGACATTGCCTATCGCCTCACCGGCGAGAATCTGGCGCTGGCTGCCACCCCCGAGGCCGCCCACGAGGGGCTGATGGAGAGCTCCGGCCACCGGGCCAACATCCTGCACCGGGAGTTTCGGCGGGTGGGCATCGGCGTCGTCTCCGGCCCACTGGGGCTGATGGTGGTGCAAGTGTTCACCGGTTGAGCAGAGCCCACTCCGACGCTTCTTCTTCAGGGCGTGGTCGCCCATCAGGGGATGGAGTGACAGGGATCACCAACTCCCACCCGCCGCCAGAAGCAGGGGGGAAAAGATCGAGGCCCGCAGGGCGTCATCCCCTCTGCACTCCCGATGAGTTTTGCTCCGCTGGGCCGTCTTATCGTGCGGTGGGCTTAGCTCGAGCCGGAAATCCGATCGAGAGGACAAAGAGATGAGAAAGCTGATCGTGAGCACCTTCTTGACCATCGACGGGGTCATGCAGGCCCCGGGCGGCCCTGGAGAGGACGACAGCGGCGGCTTCGAACACGGTGGCTGGTCGGTCAACTATTGGGACGAGCAGATGGGCCAGGTCATGGACGAGGCGTTGAGCACTCCCTTCGGGATGGTTCTCGGACGGAAGACCTACGACATCATGGCTGCACACTGGCCGCACGCCTCGGAGGAGGCCGGCGCCAAGACGTTCAACGATGCCACCAAGTACGTCGCGTCGCGAAGTCGGCCCGCCCTGGAGTGGAGCAACTCGGTCCTGATCGAGGGAGACGCGGCCGAAGGTATCGCGGCGCTCAAGAAGGAAGACGGGCCAGAGCTGCAGGTGCATGGCAGCGGGAACCTGATCCAGACCCTGTTGCGCCACAACCTCGTCGACCAGTACCGCCTGTGGGTCTTCCCCCTCGTCATCGGCTCGGGCAAACGCCTCTTCGCGGATGGCACCATCCCCTCCGCGCTCAAGCTCGTCGACAGCAAGGTCTCCACCACTGGAGTCGTGATCGGTACGTACGAGCCGGCAGGCGAGATCGTCACAGGATCGTTCGCGCTGGAGTGACCGCAATCGCAATCACTCACCGAGGATGTCAACACACAGCACACTCATCTCGGTCTGTTTCGCAACTCACGGGCCTCCTGCTCGAGCGCCGTGATCCGCGCCGCTTCGGTGGTGCTCACGCCACCCGGCGCGCTGCCCTCGTCGATATCGGTCCTGGCCCTCCCCCGCAAGCGGGGGGAGGGAGAAGGGGGGGGAGGGAGCTACTCCAGCTCGCCCAGGTACGCCTTCTGCATCTGCGGGTTGTCGAGCAGCGCCCGAGCACTATCGGCGAGCACGATCTCGCCGGTCTGCAGCACGTAGCCGCGATCGGCCACGGAGAGGGCCATGTTGGCGTTCTGCTCCACCACGAACACCGTGGTGCCCTCCTGGTTGATCTGCTCGATGATCTCGAAGTTCTGAGCCACCAGCACGGGAGCCAGCCCCATGGACGGCTCGTCCATGAGCAGCACCTTGGGGCGAGCCATGAGCGCCCTCCCCACCGCCACCATCTGCTGCTCCCCCCCCGACAGCGTGCCGGCCCGCTGGTTGAGGCGCTCCTTGACGCGTGGGAACAGCTTGAAGACGTGCTCCAGGTCCTCGTCGAGCGCCTGGCGGTCGCTGCGCAGGTAGCTTCCCATCTCCAGGTTCTCCCGCACGGACATGCGCCGGAAGAGGCGGCGATTCTCGGGAACCATCGAGATTCCCTTGGAGACGATGGCTTGGGTGGAGAGTCCGGTGATCTTCTCCCCGTCCAGGATCACGTCCCCTTCAGTGGGGGACACGTAGCCGAGGATGGTCTTGAGGGTGGTGGTCTTGCCGCTGGCGTTGCCGCCCAACAGGCAGACGATCTCGCCCGGGTGGATCTCGACGTTGACGTTGCGCAGGATCTGGATGGGACCGTAGTGGGTGTCCACGTTGCGCAGCTCGAGGAGAGGCCGCCGGTCGCCGTTGCCGTCTGGGCTCATGATGCCGCCTTGGCCGCCGTGGTGCCCAGGTAGGCCTCGATGACCCGCTCGTTGGTGGCCACCTCGTGGTAGGTGCCCTCGGCGATCTTCCGACCGTAGTCGAGCACCACCACCCGGTCGGACACCCCACGCACCACCCGCATGTCGTGCTCGATCAGACAGATGGTGAAGCGCTTGTCGTCGCGCAGCTTGCCGATGAGCTCGGTCAGCTCGCCGGTCTCCCGCGGGTTCATCCCGGCGGTGGGCTCGTCGAGGAGCAGCATCTTGGGCTGCGTGGCCATGGCC
>JALYHC010000046.1 GCA_030776765.1 Actinomycetota bacterium
AACTGGGGCTTCTCCTTGGCGGTGTCCGGGATCACGAGCCCGCTGGGCGTGCGGGCCTCGTCCTCTTCCTTGGGCTTGACGACCACTCGGTCGTTCAGCGGCTGCAGTTTCATCAGCTCCCCTCCTCTGTCGTCACGGGATTGGCACTCCTGGCCTTGGAGTGCCAACTTTAGCACTCCTTTCCGAGGAGTGCTAATCGAGCCTTCTCCCTCCCCCGCTTGCGGGGGAGGGCCGGGGTGGGGTCTTGGCGACTGGGTCTGGCCCACCGCCAGCTCAAGGGGGAGGGGGACCCCCCATCCGCAGGGAGGGCTCCACCCGCCCCTCCCAGGCGGTGTAGGAGCCCCGGGCCAGCCAGAAGCACCCGGCCGCCCCGATCATGGCGGCGTTGTCGGTGCACAGCTCCGGAGAGGGAAGGTAGAGCTCCAGTCCCCGCTCGTCTGCCGCCGCCTGCAGCCGGGCGCGCAGCCGACGATTGGCCAGTACGCCGCCACCCCCCGCCACCACCTCCACCCCGGTCCGTTCCACGGCGTTGAAGGTCTTGGCCACCAGCACGTCGACGATGGCCTCCTGCACCGAGGCGGCCAGGTCGGCCAACGAGGGGAGCTGCCCCTCCCGCCGAGCCTCGCCAGCGAAGTTGGTCACCGCCGTCTTGAGCCCCGAGAAGGAGAAGTCGAAGGGACGATCGGGCAGCGCCCGGGGAAAGCGGACCGCCTCCGGGTCGCCCCCTTCCGAGGAGAGGTCGATGGCAGGCCCTCCCGGATAGCCCAGGCCCAGGAACCGGGCCAGCTTGTCGAAGGCCTCGCCGGCTGCGTCATCGATCGTCTGGCCGAGCACCTCGTAACTCCCCCAGTCGGGCATGTACACGATCTGGCTGTGACCCCCCGAGGCCAGCAGCACCACCGCCGGCGGGCGGTACCGTTCGTGCTCCAGCCGGGGGGCGAACAGATGCCCTTCCATGTGGTCGATCCCCATGAAGGGAAGCTGCAGCGACCAAGCCATGGTCTTGGCGAAGGCGAAACCCACCAGCAGGGCGCCCACTAGGCCGGGCCCCTGGGTGGCGGCGATGCCGTCCAGGTCGAGCGGATGGACCCCCGCTTCAGAGAGAGCGCGGTGGGTGAGGGGCCGGATGGCCTCCACATGGGCGCGGGCTGCCACCTCCGGCACCACTCCACCGAAGCGAGCGTGGGAGTCCACCTGGGAAGAGAGGACATTGGAGAGCATCCGCCTCCCCTGCACCACTCCCACAGCCGTCTCGTCACAGCTGGTCTCGAAGGCCAGCACGGTCGGCTCCACGCTCACGGCAGGCTTCCCCGGATCTTCTCCAACCGCTCCCGGTACTCGGGGCGGTCCACCTCCTCGGCCCACATCACCAGTGCGTCCTCGTCGCGGTAGTAGTTCTTGCGCACCCCTATCGGTGCGAAGCCGAACTTACGGTAGAGCCGCTGCGCCGTCCGGTTGGACGCCCGCACCTCCAGGGCCAGGTGCCGGGCCCCGGCTCTCAGCGCCGCCTCTATCAGCTCGAGCAGGAGGCGGGAGCCCAGGTGGCTCCCCTGCAGCTCGGGCTCCACCGCCAGCGTGGTGATGTGGCCCTCCTCGTCCACCACCAGCAGGCCTCCGTAGCCGACCAGCCGCTCCCCCCTCTCCGCCACCAGGTAGACGCGGTTTCGCTCCCCCAGCTCGTCGAAGAAAGCCCGCACCGACCAGGGTCGGGCAAAGATGGCCCGCTCGAGCTCTGCCACCGCCTCGACGTCCTCCCGGCGCATGGGCCTGATGGAGATCAGTCGGTATCCCGACGTGGCCATCCGTCCTCCTCCCGGAAGCTCTGCCAGTTGATGTGGGCGTCGGGCTCCCGCAAGTACAGCGGGCGCACCTCCTCGGGCAGCGGGAACTCCTCGCGCTCCACCCGCTGCACCACCAGCTCCAGTAAGGCCTCCGCCGGGGGGTGGCGGGGCCCTCCCATGCGCACCCGCTGCAGCCCACGGAACATCGGCTCGCCGAAGGCCTCCCAGTCCCCCACCACCAGGGCCTCCTCGGGGTCGGACTCCAGGAGGGCCCGGAAGCCGTCCGGCGTGACCAGCTCCGGCGAGCCGTCCTTGACCACCCCGCCGGGGACCGGGTGGTAGGAGGCCACTGCCATCTCGCCCCGGCGCACGTCCATCACCGCCCAGATGCGGCGGCGGCCGGTGGCGGCCCTGATGGCCAGCGCATCCACCGATGTGGCCGGCACCAGGGGGGCCCCCACCGCGGCGGCGATGCCCTGAGCGGTGGCGAGCCCCACCCGGATACCGGTGAAGAGCCCGGGGCCCACGTCCACCACCACCGCCTCCACGTCGTCGGGCTTCCAGCCCGCCTGGTCGAAGCAGAAGTCGAGGGCGGGAACCAGGAAGCCCTCGGGGCCGCGCCGGTCGACCCGCTCGGCACCGGCCACCAGCCGGCGCCCATCACCCAAAGCCACCGAGGAGGCCGGCGACGAGGTCTCGATGGCCAGCAGCCTCACCGAGCCAGCTCCTCGAGCGGCCGCTCCTTCCACGAGCCCCGTGGCACGAGATACAGCACCCGGTGGCTGGGCCCGGTGATCTCGAAGTGCACCACCAGATGGTCGGAGGGCATGGCATCGGCCACCGCCTGGCCCCACTCGATCACCAGCACTCCATCCCGCGCCTCCTCGAAGAGATCCAGGTCCTCCAGCTCGCCCAGAGAGCCGAGACGGTAGGCGTCGGCGTGCACCACCGGGAGGAACCCGTCGTCGTACCGTCGCAGCAGCACGAAGGTGGGGCTGGTCACCGGCCCCTGTACCCCCAGGCCCTCGGCCATCCCCCCGGTGAAGAGCGTCTTTCCCGCCCCCAGGCCGCCCGCCAGCAGCACCACGTCCCCCACCCGCAGCAACCCCGCCAGGCGTCGTCCCACCGCCCGGGTCTCGGCCTCGTCGGCCGTGCGGAGCTGGAGGGTCATCCGAACAGGTCCAGCTGCTCGGCCGGTCCGGTCAGCTCCTCGTCGAGCAGCTTGCGCACCAGGGCGAAGTCCTCCCGCATGCCGCTCACCACTTCCACCCCGCCCCGCAAGGCGGCGGCCGGGTGGAAGGTGGGCACCACCAGCCGGTTCCACCAGGGATACGCCTGGCCCCGCAGCCGGCCCACCCCGGCCGAGCGCTTGAGGAGCAGCTTGGTGGAGAAGACGCCCAGCGTCATGACGACCTTGGGGTCCACCAAGCGGATCTGCTCGGCCAGGTAGCCCTTGCAGGCCTCGATCTCGGCGGGGAGGGGATCGCGATTTCCGGGTGGGCGGCGCTTCAGGACATTGGTGATGTACACGTCGGGCCGCTCCAGGTCCACCTCCCCCAGCAGGCGGTTGAGCAGCTGGCCGGCCGCTCCCACGAAGGGGATTCCCTGGCGGTCCTCGTGGTAGCCGGGGGCCTCGCCGATCAGCATGAGCTGGGCATGCGGATCACCGTCTCCGAAGACCACCTGATCGGTGGCCGCCGCCAGTGGGCAGTCTCGGCACGCCTGGGCGCGGCGCTCGAGCATCTCGAGCAGGCTCGGAGCTGTCACTGCTTGACCTCCCGCATCGCTGCTTCGATGGCCCGCCCCACGGCGATGAAGGCAGCTTCCCCCACTGCGTCGACGTCGCCTCGACGATCCCCGCAAGACACGACGAACGCCGCGTCGCCATCATATCGAGTATGCCCCGGCCGCAGGCAGGCGGCCAGGGCGTCCTGGGACCGCACCGCCACCCTACGCAGGTCGTTGCGTGGCAGCAGCACGTCGGTGGCCACCACCACCAGGGTGGTGCTGCTGCCGAGGGGCGGGGCCCAGCCGGGGGACAGGGAGGGCGCGGCGCTCCCGCCGGTGAGCGACTCGCCCTCCAGGGTGAAGACGTCGCCCACCGAGTTGACCACGCACAGCGCGCCAACTGTGGCGGTGTCAATCGGGACCGACCAGGACCCGACCCCGCCCTTGCGCAGGGCCTCCAACCCACGCCAGCCGGCCACCATCGCCCCGGTGCCTGCCCCTACGGCTCCCATCTCAACCGGGTCAGTGGTGGCGGAACGATATGCTTGCGCCCCTTCCTCCGCCCCGGGGCGGGCCTTCGGGTCCCCAACACCCAAGTCGTAGATGACGGCGGCGGGGACGATGGGGACCGGCCCGAAGCGGGTGGGAAAGCCCCGGCCCTCTCCCTCCAGCTCCCTCATCACCCCGTCCGCCGAGGCCAGCCCGAAGGCGCTCCCACCCGACAGGACGATGGCCTGCACGGCCTCCACCCGCATGCCCGGCTCGAGCAGGGCGGTCTCCCGGCTCCCGGGGGCCGCCCCGCGCACCTCCGCGGCCGCCACGTTGGGCTCGGGGAAGGAGACGACGGTGAGGCCGGTCAACCCCACGGGGTCGGTCCAATGCCCCACCCGCACCCCAGGGACTGCGGTCAGGGTCACCGGTGGTAGCGGCGCTCCAAGCGAGGGCCGATCCGGGAGACCACCTCGTAGTTGATGGTCCCCAGCCGCTCCGCCCACTCGTCGGCGGTCACCTCCTCATCGCCTTGGCGGCCGAGCAGCACCACCTCGTCGCCCACCGCCACCGGAAGGTCTCCGGCGTCCACCATCACGTGGTCCATGGTGATGGTCCCGGCAAAGGGCAGCCGACGGCCGCCCCAAAGCACCTCCCCGCCCCGCTCGGCCAGGGCGCGGGGGACTCCGTCGGCGTACCCGATCGGCACCGTGGCCACCGTGGCGGCAGAGGGGAGCGAGCGGCGTCGGCCGTATGAGGGCCTGGCCCCCGGCGGGAGGCGGCGGACCAACGAGACGTGCGACACCACCCGCATGGCGGGACGCAGGGGGAGGGCGGGCGCAACGTGCGGGGCGGGGCGCAGCCCGTAGAGGCCCAGGCCCACCCGCACCATGTCGAGACGGGCCTCCGGGTAGAGGAGGGCGGCCGCCGTGTTGGCGGCGTGCGCCAGACGCGGCTCGATCCCCTTGTCCGTCAGGTCTCGCAGAAAGCCATGAAAGGCAGCGAGCTGATGCCTGGTGAAGCGGGGATCGCTCTCCGCCACCGCCAGGTGGGTCCACACTCCTTCGAGCTCCAGGCGCTCCGAGTCCGATACCAGCCGGGCAATCTCCAGGGCCTGCTCGGCGTCGGCCCCCACCCGATGCATGCCGGTGTCCACCTTGAGGTGCACAGCCTGTCGAACGTCGGCCTCCCGCTCCAGCGCTTCCACGAACTCGCTCCGGTACACGGTGGGAGTCAGTCTCCAGCGGAGGACCTCCCGGGCGGCGCTCAGAGGGGGCTCGGAGAGGACCAGGACGGGCCCCTCTAGGCCGGCCCGACGCAGGCGGATGCCTTCTTCGACCAGGGCCACCGCCAGCCGCCCCGCTCCCGCCTCCCGCGCCGCCTGGGCCACCGCCACGTCCCCATGCCCGTAGCCGTCCGCCTTCACCACCGCGCACAACGACGCCGGCGCCACCTCCTCGGCGATGGCCGCAACGTTGGCGGCCACCGCCGCGAGGTCAACCTCGGCGAAGGAGGGTCTCACCACGCCCAGGCTCCGATCTCCCCGGCCAGCAGCTCGGCGGTGAGCGTGCCCCGCTCGGCCAGGGACCGCCCGGCCCGGCCGTGCCAGTAGGCTGCCGAGCGCGCCGCCACCTCGCCCTCCAGGCCTCGTGCCCACAGCGCCGCCAGGAGCCCGGCCAGTACGTCCCCCGTGCCGATGGTGGCGAGCTCGGGCCCGCCGCTTCTCACCACCCAGCGCTTCTCTCCGAGCACGAAGGTGGGGTTGCCCTTCAGCAGGATCACTGCCCCGGTCTCACCGGCCACCTCGTCCGCCTCAAGGTAGCCGGCCGGCCGGCCGGAGAGCCGGGTGAACTCGCCGCCGTGGGGGGTGAGCACGGTGGGGCCAGGCCGGGCGGCCAGCTCCTCGAGCTGGTGGACGGCGTTGAGCCCGTCGGCATCGAGCACCAGGGGTCCCCGCCAGCCGTCCAGCACCCCCTCCACCAACTGCTCCTGCCCCTGCCCGAGGCCGGGACCCACCACCAGCACCTGGTAGCGATCGGCGACCTCCAAGAGGGCGGCGACGTCGTCGCCGGCGAAGCGCTCGCCCTTGCCCACTCCCAGGGTGACGATGCCTGGCGCCATGGTCTCGTACCAGGGCTGCAGCTGCCCGGGGCAGCCGATGCCCACCGACCCCGCCCCACCGGCCAAGGCAGACTTCGCCGCCAGGAGGGCCGCACCGCTGATCCCCGGGGAACCCCCCACCACCAGCACCGTTCCCGACGACCACTTGTGGGCGGTGCGGCGCCGTGGGGGGAGTGGGGCGTCTTGGTCCTCGCACAGCCACAGCTCCGCCTCCCCGCCGGAGAGCCCGATGTCGGCCACCTCGACCTCGCCGCAGCGGTCGGGGCCCTCGCCGATCAACTGGCCCACCTTGTAGGCGTGGAAGGTGACGGTGCGTCTTGCGCAAAAGGCCCTCCCCTCCACCTGCCCGCTGGCGGCGTTCAGGCCGGAAGGGACGTCGACCGACAGCACTGGGGCACTGATGGCCGTCCAATCGGCCACCTCCTGCGGCAGCGATCCGCTGAACCCGGCACCGAAGACCGCATCCACCACCAGCGCGGCCGGCCGGGGAGGGCCCCACTCGCCGATCCGCACTCCCCAGGCCTCCGCCGATCTCCTGGCCCATCGGGCGGCGGGTGACCGGGGCGGGCTCCAGGCGAGTACCTCCACCGCCACTCCTCGTCGGGAGAGGTAGCGGGCGGCCACGTAGCCATCGCCCCCGTTGTTGCCCGGCCCGGCCAGCACCACCACCCGGCGTCCGTAGCCGGCGCCCATGCCCACCGCCGCCAGGGCCACGGCGAGTCCGGCTCGCTCCATCAGCACCTCGACGGGCTGGGCAGACCGGGCATCGAGCGCAGCCGCCGCATCGGGGGTGAGCACCGGCTTCACGGATGAGATGGTACCGAGGCTGTTCTCCCCCTCCCTCTTCTCGCCCTCCCGCTTGCGGGAGGGGCCAGAAGGGAACGAGGGGAGGGTTCTTCTCCCCCTACCGCCTCCAGGACGGGCTGGGGGGAGGGGGTCATGGTTTGGGCGGCCCACCTTCCTCACCCACCGCCATGGCCATCACCATGGCCTGCTGGTCGGTGTGGGTGATGGTGACCAGCACCTCACCCACCCCGAGCGCCTCGGCACGGGCGGCTGCCGTGCCAAAGAGCCGGACGCGAGGACGTCCACCGCCGGTGACCTCGATGTCGGTCCA
The DNA here is from genome assembly GCA_030776765.1 of Actinomycetota bacterium. Classification (GTDB taxonomy): domain Bacteria; phylum Actinomycetota; class Acidimicrobiia; order Spongiisociales; family JALYHC01; genus JALYHC01. The sequence continues at coordinate 7,237 of JALYHC010000046.1, forward strand.
GCGGATAGTCCTCCAGCCGGTGCCCAGGCTCTTCATCACCGCCTCCTTGGCGGCGAAACGAGCCGCATAGCGGCGAGCCGGGTTGGCGAAGCGGCCGGCGTACTCCCGCTCGTGGGGGGTGAAGCATCGCTCGGAGAACTGCGGGTAGTGCTCCAGCAGGCGATGAACTCGCTCGATGTCCGCCAGGTCGATGCCGAGGCCAAGGATCTGCACGGGGTGGCATTGTCACGGAGCAAGCCGCCTCGGGCAAGGCCCTCTCCACCAAGCTCCCCCTCCCGCTTGCGGGAGGGGACCCCGGGAGAGGGGGGAGGCCCTACTCCACCGTCACGCTCTTGGCCAGGTTGCGCGGCTGGTCGATGTCGTGGCCCCGCTCCCGGGCCACGTGGTAGGCGAGCAGCTGCAGCGGGATGGCCGCCAGCACCGGGCTGAGCAGGTCATCGGTGCGCGGGACGGCCAGCACGTCATCGGCGTACTTGCCGATCTCGGTGTCGTCCTCATAGGCGACGGCGATCACCCGAGCGCCTCTTGCCTGCACCTCCTGCAGCCCGGAGATGGTCTTGTCGTAGAGGTGCTGCTGGGTGAGCACCACCATCACCGGCGTCCCACTGGTCACCAGGGCCAGGGTGCCGTGCTTCAGCTCACCGGCCGGCATGGCCTCGGAGTGGACGTAGGAGATCTCCTTCAGCTTGAGGGATCCCTCCATGGCCACGGCATAGTCCAGGCCGCGGCCGATGAAGTACATGTCCTCGGCGTCGACCAGGCCGACGGCCAGCTTGGCCACCTCCTCCTCGCGGTTGAGGATCTCCTGCGCCTTGGCGGGGAGGGCCTTGATCTCCCCCACCAGCGCCTGGGCGAAGTCGTCGTCCAGCACCCGCCGCTGTCGTCCGATGCTGAGGGCCAGCAGGTACTGGGCTATCAGCATGGTGAGGTAGGCCTTGGTAGAGGCCACCGCGATCTCCGGCCCGGCCCGGGTGTACAGCACGTCGTCGGCCGCACGGCTCAGAGTGCTGCCCACCACGTTGGTGATGGCCAGCAAGCGCGAGCCGCGGGCCGCCGCCAGCCGGGCCGCCGCCAGCGTGTCGGCGGTCTCGCCCGACTGGCTGATGGCCACCGTCAGCGAGTGGGGCTCGATGAGCGGGTGGCGATAGCGAAGCTCGTGAGCGTACTCCACCTGAGCCGGGATGCGCAGCAGCCGCTCCACCACCTCCCGCCCCGCCAGCCCGGCATGAAAGGCAGTACCGCAGGCGGTGATCCAGATCTGCGACAGCCGGCAGGCAAATTCCTCGTCGAAGTTGACGCCCTCCAGCTCCGGCACGTCCTCGATGTCCAGCCGCCCCATCAACGTCTCCTGCAGGGCGCGGGGTTGCTCGAAGATCTCCTTGAGCATGAAGTGGGGATAGCCGCCCCGCTCGGCCTGCTCAGCGTCCCAGGTGACCTCCAGCGGCGAGCGCTCCACCGGCGAGCCGTCCAGCCTCTCCACCTCCACCCCGTCGCGGGTCAGCACCGCCAGCTCGCCGTCTTCGATGATGAGCACCTCCCTGGTGTAGGGAAGGATGGCCGGGATGTCGGAGGCGAGCATCATCTCCCCCTTGCCGATGCCCACCACCATTGGGCTGATCATCCGCACCGCCACGATGCGCCCCGGCTCGTGGGCGCACAGCACCACCAGGGCATAGGCGCCCCTGGCCCGCCGCACCGCCCGCCGGGTCGCCTCGGTGATGTCCCCCTGATACTCCTCCTCCACCAGGTGGGCCAGCACCTCGGTGTCGGTCTCCGAGCTGAACCGGTGGCCGCTGGCCAGGAGCTCCTCCTTCAGCGACAGGAAGTTCTCGATGATCCCGTTGTGGATCACCACGAAGTCGCCCGACTCGTCCGTGTGAGGGTGGGCGTTGGCATCGGTAGGCTGGCCGTGAGTGGCCCAACGGGTGTGGCCGATCCCCACCCGGCCTTCGAGCTCTGTCTGCTCGACCTGCTGCGCCAGACGGCTGAGTCTGCCCGAGGTCTTCAGCACGTCGATCCTCCCGCCGGAGGCCACCGCCACGCCGGCCGAGTCGTACCCTCGGTACTCCAGCCGCCGCAGGCCGTCGATGAGGATCGGCGCCGCCCGGCGCGGGCCGACGTATCCCATGATTCCGCACATATCTCCCTCTTTCGCTCAGGGAGACCGGGACGCGCTCTGGAACCCCCTCCCCAACCCTCCCCCGCAAGCGGGGGAGGGAGAAGAGACCCACCCCTCCCCGCACGTGGGCGGAGGGAGAAGACGGGGAACGCCAAGACTGGCCCCACCTCAGGATGGCCTCTTCCTCCGGGGTCACCCCCGGGCTCTCATCCATCCCGTCACGACCGTGGGCGGCCGAGAGGGCACCCGCCGACTATTCGATACTCCCTCTTCCTCGTCACCTCGCTGAGCGAGGGCAGGCGCTTGGTTGTGCTTCCCGGTCTCTGATTACTGGTGCTGTCGTCCTCCTCTTCGCAACTAGCCGGGCTGTTCGTCCCCCAGCTCACGTCGGGCAATGGTAACCAATTCCTCGGCGATGCTGGTGGCGTCGGGGGCGGTGGGCGCCTCCACCATGACCCGCACCATCGGCTCGGTGCCGGAGGCGCGAACCAGCACCCTCCCCTCGCCGTGCAGGCGCTCCTGTGCCTCCCGGACCGCCTCCCACAGCACCTCTGCCTGGGGCAGGGCCTCCTTGCTGGGAACCCGCACGTTGCGCAACACCTGGGGGTACTCGGTCATCACCTTGCGCAGCTCGGTGAGTGGCTTGCCGGTGGCGGCCACCACCTCCAGCAGGCGCACGGCGGTGAGGAGCCCGTCCCCGGTGGTGGCTCGATCCAAAAAGACCAGGTGGCCGGACTGCTCTCCCCCCAGCACCGCCTTGCGCTGCCGCATGGCCTCCACCACATAGCGGTCCCCCACCTGCGTCTCCCCCACCTTCACGTCCAGCTCCCGCATCGCTTGACGGAACCCGAGGTTGGCCATGACGGTGGTCACCACGGTGTTGTTGCGCAGCCAGCCCTGCTCCTTCCAGTACGAGGCGATCACCGCCATGATCACGTCCCCGTTGGCAGGCACGCCCTCTTCGTCGACGGCGATCATGCGGTCGGCATCGCCGTCAAACGCCAGGCCCAGCAGGCCCCGAGCCTCCCGGGAGAGCCGCTCTGGATGGGTGGAGCCGCCCTCGCGGTTGATGTTGGTGCCGTCGGGGGAGACGCCGAAGTACTGGACGTTGGCCTTCAGGCGCTTGAAGAGCAAAGGAGCCGCCCGCACGGCTGCCCCGTCGGCGCAATCCACCGCCAAATCGATCCCTCGAAGGGTGTAGGGAATCGTCTCCACCAGGTAATCCAGGTAGCGGGGCAGGGCGTCGTGCATCGCCAGCCGCATCCCCACCAGCGAGCCGCTCGCCAGCTTCCACGGCGGCCCCTTGCGCAGCCGCTTCTCGATGAGGTCCTCCTGGCCGTCCGCCAGCTTGGTGCCGTCCCGGCCCAGGAACTTCACCCCGTTGTCGTCGGCCGGGTTGTGGGAGGCGCTCACCACCGCCCCCATGCGCCCGCCGCCGTCCCGGGTGAGAAAGGAGATGCCCCCCACCGGCATCACCTCCACGTCCACCGTATCTATCCCCACCGAGTGGAAGCCGGCCTGCAGGGCGGCGGAAAGCATGTCCCCCGAGCGCCGGGTGTCCCTTCCCACCACCACCGGACCGCTCAGGCCCTCGCCGGCGGCGCGGGCCAACTCCATGACGAAATCGGCGGTCAGCTCGACGTTGGCGGCGCCCCGTACGCCGTCGGTGCCGAATAGGCGGCGTGCAGGGTGCGGCTGCGAGGTCATCGACCGGGGCTTGCCGGGCCACCGATCTGCGCCCGGGCGCTCACCGCTTGGTGTACTGTTCGGCCCGACGCGCCTTGCGCAAGCCGTACTTCTTGCGCTCCACCTCGCGGGCGTCCCGGGTCAGGAACCCGCCCCGCTTGAGGGCCGGGCGCAGGTCCGGGTCGATGGCCACCAGTGCTCGCGCGATGCCGAGACGCAGCGCGTCGGCCTGTCCGGTTGTCCCGCCACCCTCCAGCTTGGCGTGCACGTCGTAGCGCCCATCCATCTGTACATGCCGAAGCGGCTCCAGCACCCGCAGGCGGCGGGCCATGGTGGGGAAGTAGTCGTCGAGGGCTCGCCCGTTGAGCACGAAGGTGCCGGCACCGTCATAGAGACGAACCCGGGCCACCGAGGACTTGCGGCGTCCGGTGGCTTGCACGACGGGCTTGGGCATCAGTCTTCCACCTTTCGGATGTCGAGCTCCAGGCGCTGCGGCGCCTGGGCCCGGTGCGGGTGATCCGGCCCGCCGTACACCTTCAGCTTGCCCAGCATGGCCCTCCCCAGGCGGTTCTTGGGGAGCATGCCCCGCACCGCCCGCTCGACGATCGCCTCCGGCCGCCGCTGCCGCTCTTCCTCGAAGCTACGGGTGCGAATCCCACCTGGGTAGCCGGAGTGGCGGTAGTAGAGCTTGGCGGACGACTTCTCGGCGGTGAGGGCCACCTGCCGGGCGTTGACCACCACCACGTAGTCCCCCACGTCCATGTGTGGGGCGAAGGTGGGCTTGTGCTTGCCTCGCAGGAGGCGGGCCACCTCCGACGCCAAGCGACCGAGCGGCAGGCCGGCGGCGTCGACCAGCCACCAGCGGCGCTCGATGTCGGCAGGGCGAGGTGAATACGTCTTGTGAAGCTTCATGTGGAGCCTGGCGTGAAGATGAGCCCCTCACGACGGGGCTCACCACATGGTAACAGAGCCGGGCTCCGTCGGCATCGGTAGGCTCCACGCTCAGTGACCGAGCGCCTGGTCGAGCTGGAGGAGATCGAGGAGGCCCGCAAGCGGGCCGAGGGTGTGGTGCTGGTCACCCCCACCATGCCCTCCCAGTCCTTCTCCCGAATGTGCGGGGCCGAGGTGTGGCTGAAGGCCGAGAACCTGCAGCGGACCGGCTCCTTCAAAATCCGCGGTGCCATGAACGCCCTCTCCCAGCTCCCCGAGCAGCAGCGCCGCGCCGGGGTGGTGGCGGCCTCGGCCGGCAACCATGCCCAGGGGGTGGCCCTGGCCGCCCAGACGCTGGGCATCCCGGCCACCGTCTTCATGCCCCTCACCGCCGCCATCCCCAAGGTGGACGCCACCCGAGGCTACGGGGCGAATGTGGAGCTGGCCGGGGAGCACGTGGGGGAGGCCGTGGAGGGAGCCACCGCCTTCGCCGATCGGACCGGCGCCAAGCTGGTCCACCCCTACGACGACCCGCACATCATCGCCGGGCAAGGAACCCTGGGCCTGGAGCTGGTCGAGCAGCTTCCCGACCTGGGGACGGTGGTGGTGCCGTTGGGAGGAGGCGGGCTCATCTCGGGCGTGGCTGCGGGCATCAAGGCTCGGCGGCCCCAGGCCAAGGTGGTGGGGGTGGAGGCGTCGGCCGTGGCCCCCTATGTGGCCAGCCGGAAGGAGGGCCGTCCGGTGCCGGTCGAGCCGCGGCCCACCGTCGCCGACGGCATCGCGGTTGCCGACCCCTCGCCACTGGCCTTCGCCCATATCGAGGCCCTGGTAGACGAGCTGGTGACGGTGGAAGACAGTGAGGCCACCCATGCCGTTGCCCTGCTCCTCGAGCGGGCCAAGTTCCTGGTGGAAGCTTCGGGGGCGGTAAGTCTGGCGGCGGTCCTGAGCGGCTCGCTCGGCGCTCATCCCCAGCCGGTGGTGGTGGTGCTGTCGGGGGGCAACATCGACCTGCTGTTGCTCGACCGGGTGGTCCGCCAGGGACTGGAAGCGGTGGGCCGCTTCGCCGCCTTCCGGGTCCGAGTCCCCGACGTCCCGGGCCAGCTCGCCCGGGTCCTCAACACCATCGCCGAGCACGAGGGCAACGTGCTGTCGGTGGAGCACCACCGCGAGGGCGTCGGCCTTCCCTTCGGGATGGTGGAGGTGTGGATCGCCATGGAGACCCGGGGCGAGGGAAACACCCGCACCATCCTCGAGGCCCTTCCCTACGAGGTGATCCTGCCCAGCATGGCCGGCAGCTCGGCCACCGAGGCCACCGAGGCCTGACCGGCGGGGGCCAGGCCGAGCGGGTCCACCAGCACCGCTTCTCCCAGCCCGGCGCCTCGTGCACCGAGGATGTCGTGGAAGTAGGAGTCGCCGACGTACCACACCTCCCGGGCGGGCAGCCCCAGGCGGTCCAGCGCCATCCGGAAGATACCGGGGTCGGGCTTGGCCACCGCCAGGCGGCGAGAGTCGATCACGAACTCGAACAGGTCGCCGAAGCCGGCCGCCTCCAGGTTGCGCAGGGCGGTGCCATCCGAGTTGGAGACCACCGCCACTCGAAGCCCCCTGGCCCGCAGCGCCTCCACCGCCTCTCGAGCTCCGGGCACTGGATGCGCCCAGAGGCCCGAGGCGGCCCGGAACCTGTTGGCCGCCTCCTGGCCCTCGATGCCGGCCAGCTCGAAGAACCGGCCCACCCACCAGGGCCACCACTCCTCGGAGGGGCTGCAGGCCAGGTCGCCCCGGCTGGAGAGCTCGGCGATGGCCCGGTAGTGGGCCTCGATGATCCGCTGGGGCTGGGGCCGCTGGCCACCCAGCAGGTCGCCGAGTCCCTGCGGGTGCACGTTGACCAGCGTCCCACCGGCGTCGAAGAGGATGGCTTGGGGCATGGGGAGCAAGGCTAGGGAAGCTCTTCAGTTAAGGAGATCCGCCGAGGTGGCGCAGCCGGTCCCACAACAGGTCGTACACCTCGCCGGCGGCTCCGTGAGAGAGTGACCGGTGCGCTTCCCCCTCAGTACTCCACCTCCCACAGCATCAGGCCGTGTGGGGGCGCCACCCCGCGAGCGGCCTGGCGGTCCCGGGCATCCAGGATCTCGCTCACGCCCGCAGGCCTCAACCGTCCTCGTCCGACCTCCACGCACAAGGCCACGATGGAGCGCACCATCTGATGGCAGAACGAGGTGGCCCGGATCTCGAAGCTGAGCAGGTCCTCGCCCGCCTGGCACCAGCCGGCCCGCAGTACGTTGCGCACCCTGCTACGGCCCGCGGCCGCCCGGCAGAAGGAAGCGAAGTCATGCTCGCCTCGAAAGCTCCGGGCGGCCTCCTCCATGTCCTCGACCTTCAAACCGTGGGGAACGTGCCAGGTGGTGTGGCGCAAGAAGGGGTCGGTGAAGAGGCTGTTGAGGACCGAGTAGCGGTAGGTGCGGGAGAGGGCGGAGAAGCGGGCGTGGAAGCCGTCCTCCACCCGCTGCACCTCCCGGATGGCCATCTCCGGGCCGAGCTGTCCGTTGAGGGCTCGCCAGGCCTTGTCGATGTCCAGCTCGTGCGGGAGGACGAAGCTCACCACCTGCCCCCGGGCGTGCACCCCGGCGTCGGTGCGGCCCGCCACGGCAGTCTCCACCGGCCCCGTCAGGCGGAACAGCGCCTCTTCCAGGCAGCCCTGCACGGTCCGCACATCGCGTTGGCGGGCATACCCGTGGAAGCCGGATCCGTCGTAGACCAGGTCCAGTCGGTAGGTGGGCACCGGCATACACTACGTTCATGCGTGGTTGGAGCGGCCTGCTCATCACCGCCGGGGTCTTGGTGCTGCTGGCGGGACTCATCCTTCGCTTCGCCCCCGGGCTGCTCTCCTGGTTCGGGCGCCTCCCCGGCGACTTGCGCTTCGAGGGGGAGCGCACCCGCGTCTACATCCCCATCACCTCGATGCTGCTGCTCAGCCTGGGGCTGTCGATCCTGCTGACGCTCATAGGACAGTGGCGGGGCCGCTAGGCGTTGCTGCCACCCTAGAACGGCCTCAGGAACAGCCACACCAGCAGGCCGCTGCCGGCCGAGACGAGCGCCCCTTTCTGGTCCACGCCGAGCGATGCCTGCGCGGCCACGAAGACGGCCGCCGCGAACCAGGCCAGCCCGATCCACAGGCCCACCACCGGGATGAGCAGGGCCAGCAACGGCACGTGGGCGAACCCGGTGAGCCGGATGGTGGTCTGGATGCGGGCGTCGCCGTCCAGCAACTTGGTGCCCACCAACCACACCGCCAGGGCCAACAACAGCCAGGCGATCAGCCCGTTCAAGACGACGTTCAACACCGAGGAGAGGGAGGGGAACCGGACGAGGGGCCGCACCCCATGCACCAAGGCCACCACCAGCACGGCGTTGCCGGTGGCGTAGCTGTCGAAGATGAGCTGGGTGTAGAAGCTACGGTCCAGCCGGGCGGCCTTGTACATCTGGTCGAGCATGGCGCCGCGGATGCTACCGGGGTGCCGCCCCCTAGAAGCCGGCTAGGACGCCGCTAGCCGAGCAGGGGCGCTCCAGCCAGGCCTATACCGGCGAAGATGGCCCCGATGATGGCCACCACGATGACGTAGCCGATGAAGCCGATGATCACCGTCCCGATCGCCCTTCCGGTGCTGAAGTCCAAGCCCTGCCGCACGGCGATCACGCCGGCGATGATCGCCAAGATGGCTCCCACGAACCCACCTATCACCGGGATGATGCCCAAGGCGATGGGGGCGGTGGCGTATCCCAGCACCCGCAGCATCTCCCCATAGTCGGCGGTGCCGTTGAAGATCTTGGTGCCCACCAGCAGCACGATGCCGGACCACACCAGCCAGCCGATCACCCCTCCTAGGACTCCGGTGAGGATGGCCCCGATGAGTGATTGCTGGCCTGGCCCCAGCCAGGCGCCGATTGCCCCCAGCAGGTTGGCCAGCACCACCACGGTGGCCGCCTCCTGGGTGTACGAGGTGTTGTACTCCACCTCCTCGTACAGGCTGGCATCCAACCTGGAGGCGCGAAAGGCCCTCTGCAGCATCTACCCAACTCCCTGCTCGGCTGGGCCAAGAATGGCACAGAGCAGCCAAGCGGGCTGGGATTTGGGGAGAACGCTCAGACCAGCTCGATGACGGCCATCTCGGCGCCGTCGCCGCGGCGGGGCCCCACCCGCACGATGCGGGTGTAGCCGCCCGGCCGCCCCGTATAGCGGGGAGCCACGTCGTCGAACAGCCTGGTGACCACCTCGGTGTCGGGAATGACCGAGAGCACCTGTCGCCGGGCGTGCAGGTCGCCCCGGCGGGCCTTGGTGATGAGCCGCTCAGCCAGCGGCCGCACCGCCTTGGCTCGGGTAAGCGTGGTGGTGAGGCGCCCCTCCCACAGCAGCGAAGCGGCCAGGTTGGCCAGCATGTGCCGCTCGTGAGCGGGGCTGCCGCCCAGGCTGGGGCCCTTGCGGGGGCGAGGCATCAGACGGTCTCTTCGTCACGCGCCGAGCGGAGCGACAGGCCCAACTCGTCCAGCTTGGCGGCCACTTCCTCCAGGCTCTTCTGCCCGAAGTTGGTGATGTCCAGCAGGTCCTCCTCGGTCCTCTGCACCAACTCCCCGACGGTCTGGATCTGCGCCCGCCTCAGACAGTTACGAGGTCGCTCCGAGAGGTCGAGAGCCTCGATGGGCAGGTCCAGGTCGGGGGAGGTGGACTCGGCCCCGGTCACCTCACCCAGCTCCAGGCCCACCCCTTCGCCCACGTCTGCGAATAGCCCGAAGAGCTCCCTCAAGGTTTTGCCCGCCGAAGAGAGGGCCTCGCGGGGCGAGAGCGAGCCGTCGGTCTGCACGTCCAGGATCAGGCGGTCGAAGTTGGTCATCTGGCCCACCTGGGTGTTTTCCACCTCGTAGGACACCTTGCGGACCGGCGAGAAGATGGAGTCGATGGGGATCACCCCGATCACGTCTCCCCGCTTGTTGCGGTCGGCGGTGCGATAGCCGACGCCCCGTTCGACGGTGAACTCCATCTCTAGTCCCCCGTTGCCGGAGAGGGTGGCGATATGCAGTTCGGGGTTGAGGATCTCAACCCCGGCCGGCACCTCGAGCTGGGCGGCGGTGGCCTCGCCGGCGCCCTTGACCACCAGCGACAGCGTCTTGGGCTCGGCGTCTTCCATGCGCACCACCAGCTGCTTGACGTTGAGGATGATGTCCACCACGTCTTCCTTCACGCCTTCCACCGTGGCGAACTCGTGCTGCACCCCGTCGATGCGCAGCGACGTCACCGCCGCTCCCGGGATGCGCGACAGCAAGGTGCGGCGCAGCGTGTTGCCGAGCGTATAGCCGAAGCCAGGCTCCAGCGGCTCGGCCACGAACCGCGCCCGCTGCTCGTTGACGGTCTTCTCTTCTATCTGGGGACGCTGGACGATCAGCATCTCAATCCTCTCACTGCTCTACCTTCTGCCTTTTCTGGGTGCCTTCGTTGGGGACCTTCTACTTCGAGTACAGCTCGACGATCAACTGCTCCTGCACCGGGGTGTCGATCTGCGCCCGGTTGGGCAGGTCGCGAACCGTGATCTTCTTGTCCTCCTTGTCCACCTCCAGCCACTCGGGAATCGAACGGTCGCTGGAGGTGTCGACCGAGTGCTCGACCACCAGCAAGTCGCTGCTGCGCTCCCGCAGCGTCACCACATCGCCCACCCGCACTCGATAAGAAGGCACGTTCACCTTGCGGCCATTGACCAGGAAGTGCCCGTGGTTGACCAGCTGACGGGCCTGGGCGCGAGAGGTGGCGAAGCCTGCCCGGTAGACCAGGTTGTCGAGGCGGCTCTCCAGGATGC
>JALYHC010000047.1 GCA_030776765.1 Actinomycetota bacterium
GCGGTGATCGGCAGCGCTCGCCCAGCCGTTCCAGTATCCCATTCACGTCCAGGGCCATTCCCCGCGAGGTCTCCATGGCCGCATAAGCGGCCAGCTCCTCGCGCAAGACCCCACCCTCCAGCGGAAAGCTCCTGCGTGCCGTGAGCCCGGGCAGGAAGCGCGAAAAGAAGTGTGTCTCGGGAGGCATACCCACCCTGGGGAAGTCGCAGGCCAACCGCTGAACCAGGGTGGTCCCGGAGCGAGGGGTGCCGACGATGAGGAAGTGCAGCGACTCTCTCACGTCCTCTAGAGGAGGACCTGGGGGGCGTCGCAGGACCGGTCTTCGACGCGCGTCGGCAGCTCCTGGTGATAGGCCCCGGAGGGGAGCAGGGCGCAACCACCGTGAGAGGCCATCACCCGGGCCTGCGCCACCACCTCCTCGCCGGCGTGGTCCGGTGGGAGCTGGTCGTGGAACCGGAAGCCGCCCACCTCCCGCAATGCAGAGGCGTCGTAGAGCACGCAGCCGCCCACCCATGCCACCTTGTAGGGCTGCTGGACCTCGTTCCCTTGTGCGGCGGAGAGACCGAGCCGCTCCTGCAGGTGATAGAGGTTGGCCGCGTTGTGCAGGACGTAGCGCTCCCACTCGGCACTCCCCGGTTTCACCTCCTCGGGCCGGACGTCGCCGTCCCAGAACTCGACGTGCTGCTCCTCCGGCCGCTCGTCGTCCACGTGGCTGAGGCCGATCAGAGCCGAGCCCACGAAGCCGCACCGCTGCTCGCCGATCGCCTCGACGAGGCGCTCCAGCAGGTCCGGTTCCAGGATGACGTCGTCGTCCAGGTAGAGCACATAGCGAGCCTGCGCCCGATCGAGCAGGAACTGCCGCTGCTGGGCCATTCCGCGACGGGGGAGGTTTCGCAGCACCTCCACTTGGCGCCCCTTCGCCTCCAGCACTCGTACCACCGCCGCCGCCTCGCCGCTCGTCAGCACGGGCTCGTCTCCCTGATCGGAGACGATCACGCGGAAGCGGTCGAAGGTCTGGGAGGCGAGGCTGGTGAGCGTGACCGCCAGCGCGGCCGGACGGTCGCACGTGGGGATCAGCACGTCGACGGAGGCCGGCTCAGGTCCTCGGCTCGCCGGCTCCACAAGAGCGCCCAAGGTGACCATCCGCCCGTCCACCACCTCGTCCAGCAGCTGCTCCCACTGGCCCACGAAGCGCTCGATGCCGAAGCGCTCGAGGGCGGCCCGGCGGGCCCCCTCGCCCAGCCGGCGCGCTTCCGCCTGGTCTCCGAGGAGATCCTGCATCCGCCCCACCAGGGCATCGAGGTCGGTGTCCACGTAGCCGGAGACGCCGTTCTCAACGACGCTGGCCATCTCGGTGGTGGCAAGGCCGATGATCGGCATGCCCACCATCATGGCCTCGCACACCGCCAGGCCCAGGCTGGTGTAGCGGATGGGGTTGAAGAAGAACCGGTAGCGGGCCTCGAAGCGGGCCAGCTCCGCGTGAGGCACCTCTCCCAGGCCGCCCATCCCCTCGGAGCCCATGCCCACCAGGTCCAGGGGCACCTGCCGCCTGGCCAGCTCGAAGACGTCGGCGCCCAGCCGGCGCCCCCGCCCGGGCAGCCCGTTGACGACGGTGATCCCTCGGGGGAGGTCTCCTTCGAACCGCACCCCCTCGGGCACCGCCACTCCATGCTCGATCACCGTGGTGGGCGTGCGACCGCTGTCCCACATCAGCTCGTTGAAGTGGGTGACGTGGACCAGCAGCACGTCCCGGTCATCGACCGGATGCCGGCCGTCGAACGAGTAGTACGACTGGTGGCGACGAGGAGGGTCGTGCTCGAGGTAGATGCTGGGCAGCCGGCGTTGGGCATCGGAGAGGATCTCGAACTGGTCCTCCAGGTAGTTCTCCTGGGCCTGGAAGAGGATGCAGTCCAGGTCCAAGCGCCGCACCTGGTCGGCGGGCACCTCGTGCAGGTTGCCCGGCCACTCCATCCCGGGTGCGCGGCCCCCATAGCGCGGCGGCCTGCCGGGCTTCACCGGCACGTAGAGCTGGTGACGTATGCGGGAGAGGTAGGAGAGGTAGCTGCCGTGGATGTGCCAGGTGAGGACTTTCAATCGTTTCGATGGGGGGGGCATCGTTCGCTTGCTACCCCTCCTCTTCTAGGAGCAAACTTCGCCAGCGCCAAAGGCGGCGGCTAACTCCGGAGTTCCCGGTAACCGGCGGGGAACCTCGGGTTCTGGTAGCGAGTAGACGGCCGCCATTGCCCGAAGGTTCGGCGGGCCGCCAGCTCCTTGGCGATCGCCTGCGCCAGCGGGTGGTCCTCCAGCTGGGCGAGGGTGGCCGGCATCGCCAGCGACCAGTTGGGCCACTCCCCGGTGGTGCCGGGCATGTTGGGCCGCTCCTCCACCGCCAGGGCGTCCTCGATGGTGGCCACCACCAGCATCGACGGCGCCGAGGCCAGGCGACGGTAGGTCTTCTCGATGACCTCCTCCACCCCGTCGTCCTCAGCGCTCGTCTCGAGGAGCCGACCTCGCAGCTTCTCCATCGCTTCTTCCCCGCCCGTCCATCCGATGCTGCGCTGCGCCTGGAGGTCGGCTCCCGTCCAGACCCCGGCCGCAGTGGGCAGGTCGTGGGTAGTCACGGCGGCCAAGGCCAGCTCGGGATAGGTGTCCGGCGTGCCGGGCTCGAACCACAAGAGGCGGTAGGAGAGCACCTGCCGCTCGCCCAGGTGCTCCCGCACCCCCCGCTCGACGGTTCCCAGGTCCTCCCCCACCACCACCGCCCCCGCACGGTGGCTCTCTAGAGCGACGACGTCGAGCAAGTCCGCCGACGGGTAGCGCACGTAGGCCCCCTGGGCGGCTGTCAACCCGGCGGGGATCCACCACAGGCGGAACAGCCCCATCACGTGGTCGATGCGCAGGCCGCCAGCGTGGCGCAGGGTGGATCGTATGGTCTGAATGAAGGGCTCATAGCCGGCCTGCTGCAGCCGATGGGGTATGAAGGGCGGGAGCCCCCAGTCCTGCCCGGCGGGATTGAGCGTATCTGGGGGAGCGCCCACCCTGGCCTCGAGGGCCAACAGGTCTTGCCATTCCCAGGCGTCGGCTCCCCCCGGGTCCACCCCGATGGGGAGGTCCTGCATCAGGGCCAGCTCGGCCGCCGCCCGTGCAAGCTGCTCGTCGAGCAGCCACTGCAACCACTGGTGGAAGGCCACCCGTTCGGCATGCTCCCCGGCGAAGCGGGCCACCGCAGGCGAGTCCGGGCGCCGGTGCTCTGGCGGCCAGCCGTGCCAGCCGGCTCCATGGTGCTCCGAGAGGACGCAGAAGGTGGCCCATCTCTCCAGGGCCTCGCCCTGCTCCATCCGATAGCGCTGCAAGCCGTCCTGATCCCTCTGTCCCCGCCACAGCTCCTCCAGCGCTTCCATCTTCAGCCCCAGCACCCGGTCCCGGTCGATGTGGCGGTCGTGGTTGAGGGCTCGGCCGAGGCGAGCGGGCCGCTCGATGCGCTCCCCGGCTTCGGTGGCGCCGGGAACCTCTTCCACCCGTAGGTAGAGCGGATTGCGGAAGCGCCGGCTGCTCGGGAAGTAAGGGCTGGGCTGTTGCGGCATGACCGGCGTTGCGGCGTGCAGCGGGTTGATGACCAGCATCGAGGCACCCGACTCTCGCGACCAGCCGGCCAGCCGGCGCAAGTCTGCCAGGTCCCCCATCCCCCAGCTCTCCTCCGAACGAGTAGCGTAGAGCTGCACCGCCCATCCCCAGCTCCGCAGGCCTGCAGGAAGGTGGCACAGCCCGGGGCTGACGATGAGCCGCTTCTCCGTTCCCCGCTCCAGCAATCGGTGGTAACCGAACGGCAGGTCGGCGGGGAGGGCATCCTCCACGTACAGCACGCTCCCATCCTCCAGCGTCAGCTCGCCCCGACCGTCGACATGCACCGACCGGCTCGGGCTCTGCACGAGGACCGGGGAGGGGGGCGGGGAGGCCGAGGGGTCGACTCCCATCGCCTCCCACAGGGCGCGCTGGGCGGTGAGGGCGACGGAGCGGCGGGCGCCCTGAGCGTCCTCGTAGCCGGCGTCGACGCCCCAGGAACGCTCGCCCACCTCGCTCACGTCGACTCGAGGATGGCCACCGACTCGGGGGGCAGCTTCACCCCCTCCCGATCGAGCTCCGCCTGGGAAGAGGCCAAGACGATGCGTCCTCCTGCCGGTACCACCTGCCCGGCCGATGCCAGGTTGACCGCCACCGTCATACGGCTTCGCTGCATCACCAGCCATCGCGCCCGCTCGTCGTGCCGAACCTGCACCAGGTCCCGCCGGCCGTCCACCAGGGAGGGACTCCTGCGCCGCAAGCGGATCAGCTTCCGGTGCCACTCGAGCAAATCGGCGTGGGGCGGCCGCCCCAGCTCTCCCCAGTCGAGCTTCGCGCGGCGGTACGTGTCCGGGTCCTGGGGGTCGGGCACCGCCTGGGGATCCCACCCGAAGCCGGCGAACTCCTCCCGCCGGCCGCGCCGCACCGCCTCGCCCAGCTCGGGGTCCTCGTGCCCACTGAAGTAGAGGAAGGGGGTGGATGCTCCCCACTCCTCGCCCTGGAAGAGCATGGGGACGAAGGGGGCGGTGAGCACCAGGGCGGCGCCCACCTCCAGCCGGCCCCTGCTCATCACCTCACTGCTGCGCTCGCCACACCCCCGGTTGCCGACCTGGTCGTGGTTCTGCAGGTAGCCGAGGAACCGCTCCCCCGGCACTCCTCCCGGCGGGCGTCCATGGCGCCGCTCTCGGAAGACTGAGCGCTGGCCCTCGTAGACGTAGGCATTACGCAACGACTTGGCCAGCTGGCCCAGCGAACCGAAGTCGGCGTAGTAGCCGTCCTGCTCGCCGGTGAGCACCGTCCACAGCGCATGGTGGAAGTCATCGCTCCATTGGGCGTCCAAGCCGTATCCGCCCGCCTCGGGCGGCCGAACCAGGCGAGGGTCGTTGAGGTCGCTCTCGGCGATCACCACCAGGTGGCGTCCCAGGCGCGCCTCCAGCTTCCGGACCTCGTCGGCCAGCTGCTCGAGGAAGTGCACGGCCGACATGTCGAAGATGGCGTGCACCGCGTCGATCCGTAGCCCGTCCAGGTGGTAGTCGCGCAGCCACATGACAGCGTTGTCGCACAGGAATCGCCGCACCTCATCGCTTCCCGGCCCATCCAGGTTGATCGCCGCCCCCCAGGGCGTGTGGTAGCGGTTGGTGAAGTAGGGCCCGAAGCGCCCCAGGTAGTTCCCTTCCGGGCCCAGGTGGTTGTAGACCACGTCCATGATGACCGCCAGTCCTGCCCGGTGACAGGCGTCCACCAGCCGCTTGAGCCCCTCAGGCCCTCCGTAGGCATGATGGGGAGCGAACAGGTCCACCCCGTCGTAGCCCCAGCCCCTGATGCCGGAGAACTCATTCACCGGCATCAACTCCAGGTGGGTGATGCCCAAGTCGACCAGGTGGTCGAGGCGCTTGGTCGCCGCCTCGAAGGTCCCCTCCTCGGTGAAGGTGCCAACGTGCAGTTCGTAGACCACTGCCGAAGAGAGCGGGCCCGCCTTCCACGACCCGTCCTCCCAGCAGTAGGAGGAATGGTCCAGCGTCCGGGACGGCGCATGCACCCCAAAGGGCTGCCAGGCAGAGCGCGGGTCAGGAAGGCTTGGGCCGCCGTCGAGGGCGAAGGCGTAGTCGACCTGGGGGTCGGGCACCTCGGCCCACCACCATCCCCTCTCGCCGGGAGACATGGCCTGCCGCGATCCACCCACTTCGACCTCCACCCGCCCGGCCCGAGGAGCCCACACCGAGAGCACCGTCACGACGCTCTCTCCAGCAGGGCCACCGGGAACCTGGACAGCAGGGCGGCCACCTCCACCTCGCCGCCCTCCACCTCCCGATCAGAGAGCAGGTCGGACCATCTCCCGGCGGGCAGCTCGACGACCGTCCCCCGCCAATCGCCTCCCAGGCCCAGGACCAGGCGCGGCACCACCACCGCCGCCCCTTGCCCTCTCGAGAAGGCCACCACGTGGCTCGCCCGCTCGCCCCGAGAGGCCAGAGGTCGATACCCGCCCTGCTCTCCGAACAGCTCCGGCCGCCGCCGGCGCAGCTCGAGCGACCGGCTGATCACCCACAGCTTCGGCAGACCCTCCGCCGCCCGAGCCCAGATCGCCTCGGGTGATCTCGATGCACCAATGTCGGCCAGCAGGCGCTGCCGGAGCCCGTAATCCACCGGGCGGCGGTTGTCGGGGTCCACCAGCGTGAAGCTCCACAGCTCCGTCCCCTGGTAGATGTCTGGCACTCCGGGAGCGGTCATCTTGATGAGGACCTGGGCCAGGGAGGTCACCCATCCCGGCTCGAGGAGAGGCGCCACGAAGGCCTCCAGCTCCTCCACGAAGTGCCGGTCCCCCAGGACGCCCTCCACCAAGCTGCGCAGTGCCTTCTCGTACAGCGGATCCGGATCGGTCCACGAAGTGTGGGCCTTGGCTTCCCGCGCGGCCTTCTCCATGTAGGCGGTGGCTCGGTCCACCTCCAGGGGCCAGGCCCCCACCAGCGTCTGGTAGAGCAGGTACTCGGCATTGCGGTCGGGCAGATCGTCGGTGCGATAGGGCTCGGCCAGGGCCGACCAGCGACGCACCGCCTCGCCCCAGCGCCGCGGCATCTCCGACAGCAGGAACAGGCGGGAGCGCACGTCCTCCGAGCGCTTGGTGTCGTGCGTGGAGGTGGTCAGCATGGTGCGGGGCCACCGCTCCAGGGTGCGCGCGCGGGCCGCATGGAACTCATCGAGGCTGGTCCCGAAGCCGCCCGGGTTCCCTCCCACCTCATTCAGGGCGACCAGGCGGTTGAAGCGGTAGAACGCCGTGTCCTCCACGCCCTTGGCCATGACGGGCGGCGTGAGCTGCTGGAAACGCATCACCAGCTCGCTCTCCAGGTCTCCTCGGGCCCGAAGGAGGAGCAGGTCCCGCAGGAAGTCGAAGAGGTCCGGATCGAGATCGGGGCGGTGGGCCTTGGCCACCTCGATTGCCGAGATGACCTGGCGCCGGTCCTCGGGGCTTACCTGGGCCGCCTCGGCCCGAATGTAGGTGCGGTAGACGCTGAAGCCGGCAATGGCCTCCCGCAGCGCCTCGTGGAGCTGATGGCGGGTGAAGTCGCGGTAGCGTCGATGGCGCTCGCACACGTCGAGGAACAGGCTGGTGAGCCGGTTCAGGTCGCTTCCCAGCATGTGGTCCATCACCCACAGCCGCTGGTCACGACTCACCTCCTCCCAGTCTGTCGGCTCTCCGGTGAAGGTGCCGTAGAGCTCGGTGAGCGGCTCCTCACCTTCCGGGTCCACGAACAGGCCACCCACCTGGTTGAGGAAGTCGTACCCCGTGGTGCCGTCGATCGGCCAGTCCACCGGCAGTGGCTCCTCGCCCTCCAGGATCTTCTCTGCCACCAGCCACGCTTCCGGCGCAGCCTCTCTCAGACGCTCGAAGTAGTCCTGGGGCTGGCGCAGGCCGTCCGGATGGTCGATACGCAGGCCGTCCACCACCCCTTCCGCCAGCCAGCGAAGGACCATCTCGTGAGTCTCCCAAAAGACCGGCGGGTGCTCGACCCGCAGGCCCACCAGGCTGTTGATGTCGAAGAACCTCCGGTAGCCGAGGTCGCGCCCCGACGCCCTCCAGAAGGCCAGGCGGTAGTTCTGCTGCTCCAGCAAGGCGTCGAGCGCCTCCGGGTCGGCATTGAGCTCCTCGACTTCCTCCTGGATGGCGCGGGAGACGGTGGGGTCCTCCCCCGCAAGGGCGGACAGGCGGGAGAGGAGCACGCCCTTGTCGCGGTGGCGCCGCTGAACGCTGCGGCGGTCGGTCATGGTGGGAAGCGGCAGGTCCCCCAGGGCCTCGCCGAGGAAGGCCAGCTCGTCTGACCCACACCGCGCTGCCGCCGAGCCGAGCAGCCCCTGCAGGGAACGTGGCGCCACCGGGAGCACCTGTTCGTGATAGGAGATGCCGAAGGTGCCCGCTTCCCAGCGGAGCCGCAGCTCCCCGGCCTCCAGGACGCGGCCGTAATGGTCTCCGAGGACGGGGAGGAGGACGGTGTTGCGCAGGCGTGATTCAGGAGGGTCCCAGTCGACGTCGAAGTAGGCCGCGTAGCGGCTGGCCGGTCCATTCTCGAGCACGTCCCACCACCAGCGGTTCTCCTCACCGGTGATCGCCATGTGGTTGGGAACGATGTCGAGCAGCCGTCCCAGGCCGTGCGCCCTCAGCTCCTCGGCAAGGAGGTCGTGGCCCGCCGAGCCGCCGATCTCGTGGCCGACACGGCTGTGGTCCACCACGTCGTAGCCGTGCGTACTGCCGGGGACCGCCTGCAGGACGGGAGAGCTGTACAGGTGACTGATGCCGAGCCGGGCCAGGTAAGGGACGGTGGCCGCCGCCTGCTCGAGGCCGAAGTCGGCGTGCAGCTGAACCCGGTAGGTGCCGAGAGGCTCTTCTCGAGGGTGGGAATCTTCTCCCTCCCCCGCTTGCGGGGGAGGGTGGCCGAGCGAACCGAGGGCGGGAGGGGGATCGGCTGGAGACATCGACAGGGAGACTGTAAACGCGTCCTCTCCCTTCGGGTTTTCCCCCAGTGCTTCCAGGAAACACAACTCGCTCATGAGCGACCAGTACCCGGGCCTCCAGATCGACGAAGACATCGACTTCGTCCAGCGGTCCTGGAGGGCGCAGCGAGTGGGCTGGGTGTCGGGGGCCGTGCTCCTGGTGGCCGCTCTTGCGGGGCTCTTCGGGGCCGGGCCATTGAGCACCGCCACCGCAGTCAGCGAGGACGGGTCCCTCCAGGTGGACTACGAGCGCTTCGCCCACCGGGGCGGGCAGACCGGCCTCTCCATCACGGTCGAGGACGTGGAGACCGAGGCAGTGGGCCTGCTGGTCGACGCCGGCTACCTGGAGTCGATGGCGGTCGAGGGGATAACACCCGAGCCCGACTCGATCACCGTGACGGATGGCCGGCTGGCCTTCGAGTTCTTGCGCCAGGAGCCGCTGCAGCAGATGAGGGTCGAGTTCCGCCTGACGGTGAATGCGATGGGGTTCGAGGAAGCCGGGATCCGGCTGGGGAACGGACAGGCGGTCCGCATCCGCCAGTTCTTCTATCCATAGCAGGGGCCCGAAAGGAGGGAGACTATGGAAGCAGTCCTGAGAGGGGCATCCATCTATGTGTTCCTGTTGATCGTCTTCAGGCTGGCAGGAAGCCGCACACTGGCCGAAGTGGGAACCTTCGACTTCGTACTGCTGCTCATCATCGGTGAGTCGACCCAACAGGCCCTCTTGGGTAACGACTTCTCGGTTACCAACGCCTTCCTGGTCATCCTCACCTTGGTGGGCATCGAGGTGTTCACCTCCAAGCTGGAGAGCAGGTGGCCGCGGTTCGGCAAGTGGATCGGCGGCACACCGGTGGTGATCGTGGACGATGGCCGACCACTCGCCGACCGGATGCGCAAAGCGCGCGTCGACGAGTCGGAGATCCTCGAGGCCGCCCGCCGGCTGCAGGGGCTGGAGCGCATGGACCAGATCAGGTACGCCGTCCTCGAGCAGAGCGGAGGCATCACCATCATTCCGAAGGGGCCCAAGCCTTGACCCGGCGCCCCTACATCCCCCTGGGCAGCGTGAACGGGGGCAGCGGACTGTGGGGCATACCGGCCTCCCCGCGCCTGGGAAGCCGGTCGGCCACCTTCAAGATGACGACCGCCGCGTCGTCCGGCAGCCCGTTGGAGTGCTGTTCCAGCAGGTGCCGCTCGATGGCCTCCGTGATCCTGCCCGCCGGCAGTCCGGCGCAGTCGCTCAGCATCTCGGTCAGTCGCTCTCGGCTGCCCAGCCTCCCCGCCACGCCGTCGGTGTGAAAGATGATGGCATCACCCGCCTCCACGTCGATCCGGCTGTCTCTGAGCTGAGCATCGGGGAAGACTCCCAGCACGGTTCCCGGCTCGCCCGAAGCCTCCACACGGCCGTCAGAGCGCAGCACGAGGGGCCACGGATGGCCTCCGCTGGCCACCGTCAGCCGGAATCGCCCGCTTTCCCGCTTGAAGTGACCAAAGGCCACCGTGCAGAACCGCTGCGCCCCTTGTCCGATGAGCGCCTCGTTGAGCGCCGAGAGGACCTGGCTGGGCCGATGCTCGTGCAGGGCCACGGCCCGTATGGTGTGCCGAGCCAAGCCCACCACCGCCGCCGCCTCGGCGCCCTTGCCCTCCACGTCGCCGATGACCACCCCCCAGGTGTCGGGCCCGGTCTGGAAGACGTCGTAGAAGTCACCCCCCACCTCGCTCCCCTCACCGGCCGAGTGATAGAGCGTGGCGGAATCCACGCCGGTGATCGTGGCGAGGAACGGTGGTAGCAGGCTGCGCTGCAGCGTGCGCGCCACGTGCCTGAGATCCTGATAGAGCCGGGCGTTGTCGACGGCCAAGGCCGCCCGGCGGGCGAACTCCTCGGCGAACCTCAGGTCGGAATCCTCGTAGCGGTGGGCCGAGCCGGAAGCGACGAAAGTCACCGTACCCAGGGTTCGCCCCCGGGCCGTCAGCGGGGCGATCATCGCCGACCGGGCCCCCAGCCCCCGGAGGAGCTCGAGGTGCTCGGCATCCCGGGCCGCCTCCGCTAGCAA
>JALYHC010000048.1 GCA_030776765.1 Actinomycetota bacterium
ACTTCGGCCCCATAGCCGCCCATGCTGATTCCGAGAGCCAGCACGCCGGCGACCAGCGGCGAGAACAACCGGAAGCCGAGAAAGATCGGCAGGGCGAACGCCACCCAGAACAACAATACGATGGCGGAAACCCCCCGAGCCACCTCCACATAGACCCGGGAGACCCAACGATGGATGGGATTCTTGGAAAGGCCCATGACCCCGAACACCAGCGACAGGACCGTTCCGAGCAACGCAGCCAGCACGAAGACCTGGATGGTGACCAACGTGCCATCCAGGAGCTGCTGGAGCTGGTTCCAGTTCAGCACCTGCTCATCACCCGGGGCCTGCCCCTCACCTAGGGAGCTCGGGGAAGGACCGCTCCCAAAGCTCGGCCGGATGCGGACTCCCAGCCACCGTCTATCCGGTCAGGTCTTCGACAGTGAGCTCCTTGGCTTTCTCGACTGCCACCTTGGAGAAGCCGAAGGTCTCGACGATGGGAAAGATCTCGTCATTGGCCTGCATCTCGTTGAGGACCTCGTTGAAGGCGTCCCGGAAGCCTTCATCCATGAACCCGAAGCCACCGCAACCCAACTGCTCTTCGCCGTCGATCACCGGGATGAAGCCAGGAGTGGACTCAAACCCGGGGAGCGCAGCCACCTGGGTGGCCACCGTGACGTCGGTGAGGGCCACCGCATCGATCCGGCCCGCCTGCAAGGCGTCGAAGAGGCTCGGGGTGTCTCCGAACCTCGAGAGGTTTGCATCAGGAACACCCGACTCGAGGGCGTAGCCCTCCTCCACGGCACCCGAGAGCACCCCCAGTTGGGCGCCGCTCTCGACCACTGACTGGAAGTCGCTGAGGCCGAGGGGGTTGCCTTCCGGGACCGCGAAGGCGGTTGCCCCGCAGTAATCCGGATCGGAGAAGAGGATCTGTTCGGCACGTTCCGGCGTGATGAACATGCCGGCGGCGATCATGTCGAACTGGCCGGCCTGCAGAGCCGGGATGAGTGCCCCGAACTCGACCACCACCGCCTCCACCTCGGGGATGCCCAGCCGGCTGAGGACCTCCTTGGCCACCTCCGGTGCCTCACCCGTTACGTTGCCGCTCTCGTCCTCGTACCCGTACGGAACCTCGTTGGCTATCCCGATGCGCGCCACGCCCCGCTCTTGCAGCTCCGCCAGCAGGCCCTCGGCTGCCGTGGTGGCGGTGGTGCCGTCGGCTGCGGTCGTGGGGGTAGTGGCGGCGGTCCCCTGGGCGGCAGTGGTGGCGATGGTGCCTTGGGCGCCGGTGTCGGTCCCCGCGCCCCCTCCGCCACAGGCCGCCGCCGCCAGTGCGACCACACTGACCAGTGCCCAGAGCCAGCGACCTCCCTTGCTAACCGATCCCCTCCCTCGGTTGCCCTCCATGCCCTTCCTCCTCCCAATTGTGCCGGCCGGACCGCTGATTGTAGATTGTCGACCAAACCCTACACCACCGGCATGGGCGGTGCCACCAGGAACGGCTGCAGGAGGGATATGGAGGAGACGAAGACGGGCCACATCTCCCCGCTTCTCGTTCGGGCTACCGGGGTGCGGGCGGCCCGCGGAGAGGGTGCCTACTTGTTCGATGGGGATGGTCGTCGCTACCTGGACTTCACTTCCGGCATCGGGGTGACCAGTACCGGGCACTGCCATCCCAAAGTGGTGGAAGCCGTGCGGCGCCAGGCGGGAAGACTCATCCACGGCCAGTACACGACGGTGCTGCATCCCCTCCTGGATGAGCTCAGTGACCGGCTGGCCGGCCTGATGCCCGGGGCGATCGACACCTTCTTCTACGTGAGCGCCGGCACCGAAGCGGTGGAGGCGGCGGTCCGCCTGGCACGCCACGCCACACGACGCTCCAACGTGGTGGTCTTCCAGGGGGGCTTCCACGGAAGGACGACCGCCTCGCTGTCGATGACCACCTCGAAGGCCGCCTACGGGGCCGGGCTTCAACCACTGATGGGCGGGGTGTTCGTGGCGCCCTTCCCCTACGCGTTCCGCTATGGGTGGGCCGAGGACGAGGCGGTTCGCTTCTGCCTTCGGGAGCTGGAGTACCTCCTCGCCACCCAGAGCGCCCCCGAGGAGACAGCAGCGATGCTCATCGAGCCGGTGCTCGGGGAGGGGGGATACGTGCCGGCCCCGCCCGGGTTCCTCGAGGGCGTGCGCACCCTGAGTGACCACCACGGGATCCTGCTCATCGTCGACGAGGTGCAGACGGGTGTGGGGCGAACCGGCCGCTTCTGGGGACACGAGCACAGCACCGTTGTCCCCGACGTTCTGATCGTCGCCAAGGGACTGGCCTCGGGCATGCCGCTCTCGGCGATGGCTGCCCCCCACCATCTCATGGCTCAGGGCTGGCCGGGGTCACAGGGCGGGACCTACGGCGGAAATGCCGTTTCCTGCGCTGCCGCCCTGGCCACCTTGGACGTCGTCGAGCAGGAGGGCCTGGTGAAACGCTCTGCCGAGCTGGGAGAGCGCCTCCTCTCCTCGCTCTGCAAGCTCCAGAACGAGCAACCGGCAATCGGCGACGTCCGGGGGAGAGGACTGATGGTGGGGGTCGAGTTCACCCGCCCCGACGGCGCACCCGACGGCGCCCTGGCACGCACCGTTCTCGAGCAGTGCGAGAGCCGGGGCCTGCTCATGCTGCCCTGCGGCACGTACGGCAACGTGGTCCGCTGGATCCCACCCCTGGTGGTCAACGAGGAAGAGCTCGAGCGGGCAGAGGAGATCTTCGCCGCCTCGGTCGAAGAGGCCACCGGCTGAACCTATGGGACGGGACCTGGCGCCTCGCCTCCTCGGACGACCGCTAGAGGTCGCGTGAACTGGTCGCCGCCGCCCCCGGTGCGCGCCGTCTCGTAGGCCCGGGCCGCCCGCAGCACCAGATCGTCACGGTGCTTGGCGGCGACGAGCTGAAGGCCGATCGGCAGCCCGGCGCTGGTGAGTCCGCACGGCACCGTGGCTGCCGGCTGTTGGCTCAAATTGAAAGGCAGCGAGAACGGCGTCCAGGTGTGCCAGCGTCTCTCCGGCCAGCCTGGCGGCACCTCACGACCGGCCTCGAAGGCGGGGATGGGCAGCGTGGGTGTGAGGAGCAGATCGTATCGGTCGAGGAAAGTGCTCATCGTCACCGCCAGGTCGATCCTCTGTTGCGTCGCCTCCAGGTAGTCGAGGGCAGAGAGCGTGGCGCCCTCTTCGGCGATCTCGGCAAGGCCCGGCTCGATCAGCAGCCGCTCCTCTGGGTCCAGCCGAGCCACCAACGCCGCTGCGCCCGAGTACCACAGCACCTCGAATGATCGCCGTCGATCGCCCAAAGGAGGGTCGGCGGCCTCGACGTGGGCGCCCATCCTCTCGATGGTCTCGACGGCACGGGTCACCGCTTCAGCCACCTCCTGATCGACGTCCACATATCCCAAGGTGAGGCTGAAGGCGATCTTCAGGCCTACCACACCTTCCTCGATACCGGCTACGTAGTCAACGTCGCTGGGCGGGAGCGCCGTCCAGTCCCTCGGGTCGGCTCTGCTGAGCACTTGGAGGAGACGGGCCGTGTCGCGCACCGTGCGGGCCATCGGACCGGCATGGGCCAAGGTCCCGAAGGGGCTCATCGGCCAATGCGGCACACGGGCGAATGTGGGCTTGATTCCCACCACACCCGAGAACCCCCCTGGGATCCGGATCGACCCGCCGCCATCGGTGCCCAGCGCCAGCGGCACCATTCCGGTAGCCAGAGCCGCCGAGCTGCCGCCACTCGATCCGCCCGGCGTCCGGGTGCTGTCCCAGGGGTTTCTGGTGATGCCTTCCCGCGGGCTGTCGGTGACGCCCTTCCATCCGAATTCGGGCGTCGTGGTCTTCCCGGGGAAGACCGCGCCCGCCTCCCGGAGCCGGGCGACGGCCGGAGCGTCGTTCTCCCACGCCTGGTGAGGATTGACGGTGTGCGATCCCTTGAGCGTCGGCCAACCCCGGGTGAGGAAGACGTCCTTCACCGCCACCGGCACCCCATCCAGAGGACCCAGCGGCTTCCCGGCGGCGAACCGCCTCTCCGAAGCGGTGGCCTGCTCCAAGGCCCGGTCTCCGTCGACCAGGCAAAAGGCATTGAGCGCCGGATCCACGGCCTCGATGCGTTCCAGCATCGTCTCGGTCGCCTCTACGGGGCTCAGCACCCCTTTTCGAAAGTCGGCGGCCAGCTCTTCGGCGGTGTGTGAGTGGACGTCGCTCGTGGTCATGATGGGGTCGGGCCCTCCTTGCTCTCCCCCCGTCTGTAGCCGCGCCCCTTGTCGACGACGTTGCGCAGCGGCTCTCCCACCCTGAACCTCTCCAAGTTGTCGGCGAACTGAGCGGCGAGTGCATCCAGCCATCCCACGAAATCCCCAGACATGTGTGGGGAGACGAGCACCTGCGGCATGTCCCACAACGGATGATCCGCCGGCAGTGGCTCCTGGTGGAACACGTCGAGGGCCGCCCCGGCGATCTCCCCGGAGCGCAACGCCGCTACCAGCGCCCACTCGTCGACCAGCCGACCGCGCCCGACGTTGATGAAGCGAGCGGTCGACTTCATTCGCCGGAACTCCTCGGCGCCGAACACGCCCTCGGTCTCACGCGTGAGGGGAAGCGCCACTACCACGAAGTCGGCTGCCGGCAAGACCCGGTGGAGATCCAGCATGGGGTGGACGGTGCCGAAGACATCGTCCCGTCTCCCTGATCTGGCCACACCCCTGACCTCGACGCCCAGGCACCTGGAGAGGCGGGCGATCTCCCGGCCGATGCCCCCGGTGCCGACGATCAGGGCCGACCTGCCCCGAAGCATCTCGGTCTCCCGGTGGCGCCACCGGTGCGACCGCTGCAGCCCGACCGTGGTCAGCAAGTCCTTGGCGAAGATGAGCATCGCCGCCACCGCGAACTCGGCGATCGATCGATCGAAGACGCCCCTTGCGTTCGTCACCTGCACCTCGCTCTCCACCAGCTCCGGGAACAGGGCGGCATCCACGCCGGCTCCGGCCACGTGCACCCACCGCACCCGCGGCGCCCGATGCCACACCTCCTCAAGGAGAGCGGATCGGAAGTCCCAGATCAGCACCACCTCCGCATCGGCGATGGCCACCTCCAGCTCGTGGCGGTTGCTCGCGCAGCGGAGCTCGGCCGAGCCGGTCAGTCCGTCCAGCTCTGGAGGGACATCTCCTGCAGCCGGGCCGATCACCGCGACCACCGGTCGCCGCCCTTCAGTCATCGGGAGACCGCCTTGCATCCACGAGGCGGAGGATGCTTGCCACGGATCCTATGATTGTCGACAATCAGCAATCTGGCGAGTAGGTCGTCAACGGAATGCGCTGCGTGATCACCGACTACATGGGCGACGATGCTTCCCTGGAAGCATCTCTCCTCCAGCGAGTGGGGATCGAGGTGGTGGTTGCCCCGATACCAGATCCGGAAGCATGGGTGGACGAGGCCGAGGGTGCAGAGGCCATCCTCACCCGCCACGCCCCCATCCGGGCAGCCACCATCCAGCGACTGCGGCGATGCCGGGTGATCGCTCGTTATGGCACCGGGCACGACAACATCGACCTGGCCGCCGCCCGCGCCCGCGGCATCGTGGTCACCAACGTGCCCGACTACTGCTGGCACGAGGTGGCAGAGCACACCATGACGCTGCTGTTGATGGCGGTGCGCCACATCGACGCCCTGCGCCGCCCGGTGCGGGAAGGCGGTTGGATCCCGCAGCCCCTTCCTCCCCTGCGGCGCCTGCGCGGGCGAAGGATGGGGCTGATCGGGTACGGGCGCATCGGGGGGCGGGTGGCCGAGCTGGCGCAAGCGTTCGGCCTCGTCGTGCGCGTGTACGATCCCTACCTCCCCGAGCCACCACCGGGGATCACCCTGGAAGCCACCCTGGAGGACCTCTTGCGGGGCGCCGACATCGTTTCCCTGCATGTACCGCTCACCCCGGAGACCTACCGGATCCTCGATGACGAGCGCCTGGCCCTGCTTCCCGAGGGGGCCATCGTCATCAACACCGCTCGTGGTGGCCTCCTCGACCTCGATGCCGCCCTGGGGCGCCTTCGCTCTGGACGGCTGGCGGGAGTGGCCATCGACGTCGCCGAGCGTGAGCCCCTTCCCAGCGATCACCCGGCCCGGAACCTCGACGGTCTCATCGTCACGCCGCACGTCGGCTACTTCTCGACCACCAGCGTCGAAGAGGCAAAACGGCGCAGCACCGCCGAGGTCATCCGAGTGCTGAACGGGGCGGCGCCCATCCATCCGGTCGGTGAGCCGGCATGAACGACGCTGCCCCGGGCACTCCGCTCGCCGAGCTCGAGCTGTCCCCGCTGGAAGCCGAGCCGACCACCAGCATCATCGCTCGCCGCATCCGGGATGCCATTGCCAGCGGGGCCTTGCCCCCCGGTACTCGGCTGACCGAGATGCACCTGGCACGGCAGCTCCAGGTCAGTCGCGGCCCACTGCGAGAGGCGCTGCAACGGCTGGTGCAGGAGGGGCTGCTGAAGAACCGCCGCAACCAGGGTGTCGCCGTCATCTCCCTTTCCAGTGAAGACGTCGCCGACGTGTACCTGGCTCGGATGGCTTGCGAGCGAACCGCCGCCCTCCGCATCCTGGGGAGCGGGGCCTCCGACTGGTCCAAGCGGCTGCGCTCGGCCCTGGATCGCCTGGAAGCCGCCGCCGCCACCGGCGACTGGGAAGCGACCATGTGGGCCGACCTGGCCTTCCACGAGCAACTCGTCGAGAGCTCCGGCAGCGCCCGGCTGCTTCGCATGTTCCGCACCCTGATGGTGGAGACCGCGCTGTGTGTCCGGGCATTGCAATCGCGCTACAAGGACGCGGGCGAGCTGGTAGCGGAGCACCAAGTCCTCTTCCAAGAGCTCGAGGGAGGCCAGCCGGACGCCCTCATGCGAGTGATCGAAGAGCACATGCGCGACGCCGCCGAGCGGCTGGGCGGGTCGCTCTAGGACGCCATGCTGGATCGGTCGGACATCGATGCGGCGCAGGACACCATCGCTCGATACGTCCATCACACGCCCACATTCTCCGCTCGCCGCCTTGGCCGGGCCATCGGGACGCGACTCTTCCACAAAGCCGAGCTCTTTCAGAAGACCGGGTCGTTCAAGCCCCGCGGCGCGCTCAACCGGGTCCACAACACCCCGTCGTCCGGGCTTCAGCGCGGCCTGATCACGGTTTCGGCGGGTAACCACGCGCAAGGGTTGGCCTATGCAGCCAGAGAGGTGGGGGCGCGATGCATGGTGGTGATGCCGGAGAACGCCCCGCGAGTCAAGGTAGATGCGACACGCAGCTACGGCGCAGAGGTCGTGCTGCACGGCGACGTCAACCAGGCGTACGAGAAGATGGAGGAGCTGCGGGCCGAGCACGGCCTCACCCTCGTCCACCCGTTCGACGACCCACTAGTCATCTCCGGACAGGGGACCATCGGGCTGGAGATACTGGACGACGTCCAGGACGTCACCCTGATCGTAGTTCCCGTGGGAGGCGGGGGCCTGATCTCGGGGATCGGGCTGGCGGCCAAGACCCGCCGTCCGTCGGTGCGCATCGTCGGCGTGGAACCGGCCGGCGCCGCTCCCATGCGTGCCTCGTGGGACGCCGGGCATCCGGTCCGGCTGAGCTCCGTCGATACCTTCGCCGACGGGCTCGCCGCACCCCTGGTCAGCGACCTCACCTACCAGCTCAGCCGCAGCTATGTGGACGAGGTGGTCACGGTGACAGAAGACGAGCTCGTGCAAGGACTGGAGGCACTGATGACGAGCGCCAAGCTCTATGCGGAGGGCGGCGGGGCTGCGCCCACCGCTGCACTGCTGGCCGGGAAGGTGGAGCTCGATGGTGACGATGTTGTGGTAGCCGTGGTGAGCGGCGGCAACCTGGATTGGCAGATGCTGGGAGAGCTGATCAACGGGTAGGCAGACAGGCGGAGGCAGTGCAACGGAGGCCAAGACAGAGGTACTCGGCCGCTGCGATCCTGGGGCACGCGATCTCCAGGCATCGGCGCTGGCGGCCGGTGCTCTCGGACGACCCACCTCGAGGCGCCTACGACGCCATCATCATCGGTGGGGGCGGCCACGGCCTGGCCACCGCCTTCTATCTCGCTCGGGATCATGGGATCACGAATGTGGCGGTGCTCGACAAGAGCTGGCTGGGCGGGGGCAACGTCACCCGGAACACCGCCATCGTCCGCTCCAACTACTTCCTCTCAGCTCGCGGGGACCTCGCCGAGTGGTCGCTGCAACTCTGGGAGAGCCTGAGCGAGGAGTTGAACTTCAACGTGATGTTCAGCCAGCGGGGCATTCTCAACCTGGCTCACGGCACCGCCCAGCTCGACGATTTCGCCCGACGGGCGAACGCCATGGCGGTCCGGGGGCTGGAGGCCGAACTGCTCACCGTCGAGGAGGTGGCGCGGCTGGTCCCTCGTCTCGATGTCTCGCCCGAGGCCCGCTTCCCCATCAAGGGTGGGCTCCTCCAAGCCCGTGCCGGCACCGTCCGCCACGACGCCGTGCCATGGGGCTACGCCCGCGCAGCCAGCTCGCTAGGGGTAGACATCATCCAGAACTGCGAGGTCACCGGGTTCCTCCTCGACGGGGCACGGGTCAAGGGGGTGGAGACGAACCGAGGGCGGATCTTCAGCGATCGCGTGGGGGCAGCCGTCTCTGCCGGCTCGACCCCAGTCGCCCACGCCGCCGGAATCGCTCTCCCCATCGAGAACCACATCCTCCAGGCGGCGGTCACGGAGCCGCTTGCACCGGTCCTGGACCTCATCGTGACCCACGGCGTCCTCAACTTCTACGTAAGCCAGACCGACAAGGGCGAGCTCCTGCTCGGCGGCAACATCGACGGCTTCAATACCTACTCGTCTCGAGGCACCCTCCCGCCCATCGAGGAGGTGGTTCGGGCCTTTCTCTCGCTCTTTCCCTCCTTCGGGCGAGTGCGCCTGCTTCGAACATGGGGCGGCTCGGTCGATATGTCCATGGACGGGGCCCCCATCCTCTCCAAGACCCCGCTCGAGGGCTTCTACGTCAACACCGGCTGGTGCTATGGGGGCTTCAAGACCACACCCGCGGTGGGAAAGCTCCTCGCAGAGATGATCGCTACCGACACCACTCCTTCCCTGGCCGCCCCCTTCGCCCTGGACCGCTTCACCAGCGGCCGCATCGTCCCCGAAGAGGGGTACGGGCCCAAACCCTGGAGATACCACTGAGAAGTTTCACGTGTTGAGGATCCCGTGCCCGCACTGTGGGCCCCGAGATCACACCGAGTTCAGCTACGGCGGGGACGCTTCCCGTCCCCGGCCGGACACCACCGGCGAGGTCGACGACGCCACCTGGGATGAGTATCTCTACCTGCGGGGGAACCCTTCCGGCGTCCACGCCGAGTACTGGCAGCACACGCTGGGGTGCCGGCAGTGGCTGAAGCTGGGCCGGGACACCGTCACGCATCAGGTCCTCTCCGTGGAGGGGCCTCTAGCGAGACCCGGGGGAGACCGCTCGTGACCCAGCCGTTCCGCACCGGCGAGGGGGGCCACATCGACCGCCGAACCCTCCTTCGGTTCAGCTTCAACGGCAAGCCCTACACCGGCTATCAGGGCGACACACTGGCCTCCGCCCTGCTCGCCAACGGCATCCACCTGGTGGCGAGGAGCTCCAAGTACCACCGTCCCCGCGGTATCTACACGGCTGGTCCGGAAGAACCCAACGCGCTGGTGCGAATCGGGACCGGACCGCACACCGTTCCCAACATCAAGGCCACCGAGGTCCCGCTGTACGACGGGTTGGTGGCTACCAGCCAGCGCGGATGGCCGGCCACCGGCCTCGACGCGGCCGCGGTCCTCGACGTGCTGGGCCCGCTCCTCCCGCCGGGCTTCTACTACAAGACCTTCATCGCCCCGCGACGACTTTGGCCATGGTATGAGCACATGCTTCGACGAGCGGCCTGGTCGGCCAGGGCGTCCAGCGAGCCCGACCCGGATCGCCACGAGAAGCGCCACGAACACTGCGACGTTCTCGTCATAGGAGCCGGCCCGGCGGGGTTGATGGCGGCCCTCGCCGCCTCCCGCGCCGGGGGGCGGGTCGTCCTGGCCGATGAGAACCCCATGCCGGGGGGAAGCCTGCTCGACCACCAGGTGCTCCTCGATGGAGTGCCAGCCCGAGAGTGGGTCGACTCGATCTGCGCCGAGCTGGCCGCCGCAGGCGTGGTCGTGCTCTCCCGAACCACGGTGTTCGGGCGATATCTGCAGGGCCGCTTCGGTGCCGTGCAGCACCTCGAGGCAGGGTTCGGCCGGCAGCGCTTCTGGCAGATTCAGGCAGAACGGGCGGTGCTTGCCTCCGGAGCCATCGAACGCCCCCTGGTGTTCCCCAACAACGACAGGCCCGGCGTGATGCTCGCCTCCGCCGTACAACGCTACCTCCGCCGGTTCGGCGTGACCCCGGGGAGACGGGCCGTGGTCTTCACCAACAACGAGACGGCACACGGGGTGGCCGCGGCAATGATCGACGCCGGGGTGGATGTGCGAGCAGTGGTGGACGTTCGCCCCCAGCCGGAGGTGGCAGTCTGTGGTGGGGAGGTGCCGGTGCTGGACCAGGCGCGGGTGGTGGACGTGAAGGGGCGCAGACACGTGCGCGGCGTCGAGGTGGCGCAGGGCTCGCAGCGCCACGTCATGGAATGCGACCTGCTCTGCGTGTCCGGCGGCTGGACGCCGATGATCAACCTCTACGGCCAGGGCGGCGAGGATCCCGTCTACGACGAGAGGTGGGGGGCCTTCGTTCCTGCCCGGGAGGAGGCCTCCCCCGCCATCACCGCTGCCGGTGCCTGCAACGGGACGCAGGGGCTGGGCGCCATTCTGCGGGAAGGCCGGGAGGCGGGCCGGCAGTGTGCCGAGGCGGCGGGTCAGATGCCCGGAGGACCACCCAGGATCCCGGACCTCTCGCCGGATCGGCCCATGCTGTCGGTGGACGCCGCGCCGTTGCCGTTCGTTAAGGGCCGAGGCGGCAAGGCGTTCGTCGACCTGCAGACCGATGTCCACCTGCACGACATCGAGGTGGCGCTCCGGGAGGGCTACGACACGGTGGAGCACGTCAAGCGCTACACCACCCTGGGCATGGGCACCGATCAGGGGAAGACCGGCAACATCAACGCCATGCGGGCCATCGCCCACCTGCAACGCCGCTCCACCGAGGAGGTGGGAACCACAACTTTCCGTCCTCCATATGTCCCCGTGACGCTGGGAGCCCTGGCCGCCAGGGAGAGCGGACCGAGGATCGTCCCCCTTCGCCGCTCACCCATCCATCCCTGGCACCAGGAGAACGGGGCGGTCTTCATGGCCTCCGGGCTGTGGATCCGTCCCCAGTACTTCAGGGGTAGCGGCAATGGGGCCGTCGAAGCGGCCACGCGAGAAGCGGGCAACGTCCGGCGCAACGTGGGCATCGCCGACGTGTCGACGCTGGGAAAGATCGACCTGCAGGGCCCGGATGTGGCCGAGTTCCTCGATCGCATCTACATCAACCATTGGACCAGCCTGGCGGTGGGGCGAGCCCGATATGGCGTCATGCTGCGCGACGACGGCTATGTCTTCGACGACGGGACCACCGCCCGTCTCGGCGAGCACCACTACCTGATGACCACCACCACCGGGAACGCCGAGGCGGTGCTAGCCCATCTGGAGTTCTATCACCAACAGGTGTGGCCCCACCTGGACCTGCACCTGACCTCGGTCACCGATCAATGGGCGGTGGTGGCCCTGGCCGGGCCGCACAGCCGCCAGGTCCTGGCCGGCCTGCTCGCCGGAGAGGATGTCGGCAACGAGGCGCTCCCCTTCATGGGCGTGAGGCAGACCCGGCTCCACGGGTTGCCCGCCCGAGTCTCCCGGATCAGCTTCTCGGGAGAGCTCGCCTATGAGATCGCCGTTCCGGCCGACGCCGGGCTGGCGCTGTGGGAGACCCTGCTGGAGGTGGGGAGGCCGCTCGGCATCCTGCCATACGGACTGGAAGCGATGGACTATCTGCGCATCGAGAAGGGCCACCTAGTGGTGGGCATGGACATCGATGGACGGGTGGGCCCCTACGACCTCGGCCTGGGCGCCATGTGCAGCACCAAGAAGGACTTCGTCGGCCGCCGCTCGCTGCAGAAGCCGGTGTTCCACGACCGCGACCGCCAAGTCCTGGCCGGTTTCGTCTCCGTGGACGGGCGGACCATGATCAGCGCAGGTGCCCAGCTGCTGGCACGGCCGTTCGACGGAACCCCCCAGCCCAGCTTGGGCCGGATCACCTCCCGGGCATTCAGTCCTGCCATGGCGCGTCCTATCGCCCTGGGCCTCGTGGTCGGAGGCGCCCCCGCTCACGAGGGGCGCGTACACGCCGTGTCGCCGGTCACGGGGGAGCACGCCGAGGTCGAGGTCGTTGCCCCACGGTTCTACGACCCGACCGGTGAGCGGATGAAGAGCTGACCATGAAAGCTACCGAGAACTTCCAGGAGCGCAGGTCACCCCTGGCGGGGCTCCCCGCCGGGTCCCCGATGCTCTCCGCCCCCCAGCCGTGGGGGCTCACCGTAGTAACTGGAGGGGTGCCAAAGACTGCAGGTACCGAGGCGATCCTCCCTCTCGGTCCCGAGCGGTGGCTGGTGGTCCACGAGGAGCAGGCGGAGGCACCGCCCTCGGTCATCGAGACGGACGAGAGACAGGCCAGCACCGTCGATGTCGGCCACGGGATCACGCGCATTCGGGTGTCGGGCATCCACTCCCGAGCGCTGCTCGGCTCGGGAATCTCCATCGATCTCCATCCCCAGGCCTTCCCGGCGGGCGAGAGCGCGGCCACGGCCTATCGCGACGTCTTCGTGGTGGTGCACAACAAGGGAGACGACACCTACGACCTGTACACCCCTCGCAGCTATGCCGCCAGCCTCTGGGAATGGCTCGGCGATGCCGAGCAGGGCATCGGATAGCCGTGAGCAGAGGACTGCCTCCGGCAACCGGCACGGGCCACATCAACGAGGCCCGAGGAGCCTTCAACGCCGAGGAGTACACCGGGCGAATGGCTCGAATCCGGGCGGCCATGGAAGAGCGGGACCTGGGAGCGTTGATCGTCACCAGCCCGGAGAACATCTATTACCTCATCGGGCTCAGCCATCAGGGCTACTTCGCGTTCACCATGCTGATCCTCCCCTACGAGGGGACACCGATCCTGCTGACACGGGGCATGGAACGGCACACGATCAGCCAGCAGGCGCCCGATGTGTTCCACGTGGGGTACCAGGAGGGGGACGATGCCGGCCAGGCCGCCGTTCGAGCGGTGAAGCAGGCGGGATGCGAGGCGGCTCTGATCGGCGTCGATCATTCGAGCATGTTCTTCCCGCCGGGAGTGTGGAGAGAGCTCGAGCAAGGGCTTCCCGCTGCCTCGTGGCTGGATACGAGCCGTTCGACGGGCACGGACCCCAGCTTCCGGACGGGACTGATCGACTGGATCCGCCTGGTGAAGTCCCCTGCCGAGCTGCGTCAGATCAGGCAGGCGGCGGCCATCTCCGACCGGGCCGCCAGGGCGGGAATGGAGGTCGCCGGCGTTGGCACCAACGAGAAGGAGGTGGCGGCCGCCATCTACCGGGCGATGATCCTCGGCGGGGGCGAGTATCCCGGCTTTGTCCCTCTGGTGAGGTCTACCCAGACCCTCATGCAGGAGCACGCCACCTGGGGCGACCGCGTGCTGATGCCGGGCGACAAGCTCTTCCTCGAGCTGTCCGGGACGAGCGCCCGCTACCACGCCCCACTCACCCGAATGGCATATATGGCGCGTGCCCCCAAGGAGGCCCGGCGTGCTTATGAGGTCGCACTTGCCGGCTTGGAGGCCACCCGATCGGCGCTTCGGCCCGGCGGGCGGACCGGTGAGGTGTACGAGGCATGGCAGACCGTGATCGACGAAGGTCTGGGGCACTCCAG
Source organism: Actinomycetota bacterium (assembly GCA_030776765.1). Lineage (GTDB taxonomy): Bacteria > Actinomycetota > Acidimicrobiia > Spongiisociales > JALYHC01 > JALYHC01. The sequence goes on from JALYHC010000048.1 coordinate 13,922, forward strand.
CCTGCCTCGTCACCACTGCGGGTATGCGGTGGGAATCGGCTTTCCCCCGAGCTGGGTAGGAAGCAGCTCGGTGCTCGGTATCCGCCCGGGCGGCCGCGTCGAGATCAAGGAGGGGATGGTCTTCCACCTGCTCTCATGGGTCACCGATCCCGACCTCGGCGACTACCTGGTATCCGACACCGCCGAGGTCTGCAGTGGGACGGCCGAGTTGCTGACATCGACAGCCCGCACGCTGGTCGTCGAATGAAGGGCCGGCTCAGGTCCTCATGACGGCGGCATCGGAAGGTTCGAGTGTTCTCGTGAAGAGGAGGCCCAGGCCGGTCTGGGCCCTGCCCCGCTTCGCCAGCTGCAAGGCGTGCCAGACGGTTGCCTGGTTGGCGGTGATCACCGGCTTCCCCGCTGCTTCCTCCAGCTCTGTGAGCCACCGAACGGTGTGGAGGGCGGTATCGGGCAGCAGGATGGCCTCAGCCTCCCGGTGATCGTTCTGTAGGGCCAGTCGCAGAACCTCGTCGCCACCCAGGGCGCCCACCTCGGCCGCGGTGACGATCCCCGAGCTAGCCACATGGGTTACCTCGATGCCTCCTGCCGCCAGGAAGTCACCGAAGAGGTCGGCGATCGGCGCCGGATAGGTGGCCCCCACCGCCACCCGCCGCACCTCGAGAGCCCGCACGGCGGCGATGAAGGAGAACGAGGTGCTGGAGCACGGCACCCCAAGCCGTTCTCTCAGGACTTCCACCTGCCGCTCGGCGCCCTCCCATCCGAAGACGAAGGCCCCGCTGGTACAGGCCCACACCACCGCTGCCGGCCGCAGGTGCGTCAGTCGCCGGGCACCTTCTCGGAGACGCTCGTCGCTCCCCAGGTCCCGCAACGCATCGGCGCGGTGTGCGTCCTCCCCCACCGACGTGTGCACCACCACCGCCTCCACAGGAGGATCGAGGCGGGCAGCGAGGGCCGGGTAGTCGTCCTCCGCTGCGTAGCCGGGATACAGAAACCCCAAGACGGGAGTCATGGCGGGCCTCCCACCTCCACCGCCCTTGCCCCGAAGAGGCGCTGCCCCAGCTGGTGCTCGATCCCCGCGGCGCCCAGCGCCGCCCACATGCTCACCTGGTTGGCGGTGAGTACCGGCTTGCCGAGTCGCGCCTCGAGGGCGGCGATCACGTCGAACGTACGTAGATTGGTGCAGCTCACGAATACCGCCTCGGCGTCGGGATGGTCGGCGGCGATGGCCAGTTCCGCCACGGTGTGACGGTCCACACGGAAGATGTCCTGCCGCAGCCCGAGGTAGGCCACGCTGACCACCATGATCCCCGCTGCCCTGAGGAAGTCCTTCAGACCCTGGGTCAGCTCCACGTCGTATGGTGTGGCGAGGCCGATCCTCCTGGCCCCGACAGCCCCCAGCGCGTCGAGGATGGCCCCGCTGGTGGTGAGGGGCAGCGCCGCTCCTGCGGCCCGCATCTCGGCGCGGAGCGCTGCCTCGCCCTCAGGACCCCCGATGTAGCTGGCGATGGTGCAGGCAAACACGGTGACCGGGGCAGCGGTGTGAGCGAGGCGCCGAACCGCGTCTTCCACCTCGTGGCGCTCGCTGAGCTCCTCGGCCATCTCCATCGTCACATCGAGATCCCGGTATGAGG
>JALYHC010000049.1 GCA_030776765.1 Actinomycetota bacterium
GTCTTGAAGTCGAAGGGATCTCCCTCCACCACCACCAGGTCGGCCCGCTTTCCCACTTCGATCGTTCCCAGTTCGGCGTTGAGGCCCATCAGCTCGGCGGCCGACGAGGTGGTGGCCGCCAGTGCCTGGGGGGGAGTCATGCCGCCCTCCACCATGAGCTCTAGCTCTCGCAGGTTCTCCCCGTGGGGCGTGACGCCGCTGTCGGTCCCCATCGCCACCCTGACCCCAGCCTCCACCGCCCGCCGGAACGATTGCTGGTGGACCTCCACCACCTCCGCCGCCTTCTCCAAGGCGGCCTCGCTGATCGAGGCCCCTTCCTCGGCGGCGCGCAAGACGCCGGTGGGGGCGACCAGGGTGGGCACCAGGAAGGTGCGCTGCTCGACCATCAGCTCGATGGCCTCGTCGTCCAGGTAGATACCGTGCTCGATGGAGCGGATGCCCGCCCGGACGGCGTTCTTGATCCCCTGGGTGGCCTGGGCGTGGGCCATGGCCCAGATGCCCGCTGCCCGCGCCTCCGCCACCAGCACCTCCAGCTCCTCCAGGCTGAAGTGGGCGTGGGTGGGCTTGTCGCGGGGGGACAGCACCCCGCCCGAGGTGGCCACCTTGATGACGTCGGCTCCGAAGCGCACCAGCTCCCGCACCTTGCGGCGCATCTCGTCGGGCCCGTCCACGATGGTCTCCGGCCGGCCCGGATGGAGCGGGAAGAGGTGGAGGATGGACCCCGAGGGCATCCAGCCGTCCCCATGCCCGCCGGTCTGGCTGATCATGCCGATGGAGACCTGCATGCGGGGCCCGGGGATGAGCCCCCGCTCGACCGCCAGCTTGACGCCCAGGTCGGCCCCGCCCGCATCACGAATGGAGGTGATACCGATGCGCAAGGTGGCCGCCAGGTTCTGGGCGGCCTCATAGAAGCGATACGAGAAGGGGGCCTGGATGAGCCTCCACAGGTCGATGTGGCTGACCATCACGTGGGTATGGCAGTCGAAGAGGCCGGGCAGCAAGGCCTTACCCTTGACGTCCACTGCCTCGTCGCCGTCCACGCCCCTGCCCACCTCCACGATGCGGCCCTCCTCCACCGCCACGTCGGCCTCGGCGAGCGCCGCGCCCAGCCCGTCGAAGAGGAAACCACCCGCAAAGACGGTGCGGGTCATCCAGCCGCGCCGAAGCCGTGCAGGAGGACCCCTACCAGACCGTCGGCCACCTCGTGCAGGTGCTGCTTGGGCTCCTCGGAGCCCAGCAGGACCCGAGCCGAGGACATGATCAGCTCGTGCATGAAGCGATGCGCCAGCTCGAGGGGCATGGGGCGGAACTCGCCCTCCGCCACGCCCGCCTCGTACACAGCGGCCAGTTCGTCGATGAGCCGGGCGTGGGCCTCCCTCACCCGAGCCTGGGCGCCTTGGGACAGCCTGGGGACCTCCCGCATGAGGATGGTGCCCAGATTGCTGTCGGTGGCCACGAACTCCATCATCCGCACCGCCAGCTCCCCCAGGGCCTCCCGGTTGGACAGCCCCGGTGGGAGCCCGCCCACCATCTCCTCGATGGCCTCCGGCAGTGACTCCTCCACCAGCACCACCAGCAGGTCCTCCTTATCGGAGAAGTACTGATAGAGGGTGGTGCGGCCCACGCCGATGGCGGCGGCCACCTCTCCCAGCGACGTGTGCTGGTACCCCTTTTGGCGGAAGAGCTCCCGGGCCGCATGCAGGGCCAGGCGGTGGACGAGCTCCTTGTGCTCCTCGATGCTGGCGGCCTTGATGCGCGGCACCCCGTCCTCCGGGAAATCGCGGGCTCGCATTCTACCGACTTCCCTGCACCGCCATCGGGCTGAGGAAGCAAGCCTCAACCGCTACCATCGTTGCGTAGAAAAAGGAGGACCATGCCGGCCACCGTCATCGTCGGAACCCAGTGGGGCGACGAGGGCAAAGGCAAGGTCACCGACCTCCTCGCCGAGCATGCCGACCTGGTGGTCCGCTACCAGGGCGGCAACAACGCCGGTCACACCGTCGTGGTGGGCGAGGAGCGCTTCGCCCTCACCCTGATCCCGAGTGGCGTCCTGTATCCCTCCGTCACGCCGGTCATCGCCAGCGGCTGCGTGGTCGACCCCGAGGTGCTCCTCGATGAGATGGACGCCCTGGCCTCACGCGGGGTGGACCCTTCCAAGCTGCGCCTGTCCTCCAACGCCCACCTGATCATGCCCTACCACCGCAAGCTGGATGGCTTGAGCGAGCGCTTCTTGGGACGCGGGCAGATCGGCACCACCAAGCGGGGGATCGGGCCCGCCTACACGGACAAGTTCGCCCGCACCGGGATCCGGGTGCAGGACCTGTTCGACCCCAAGATCTTCCGGGAGAAGCTGGAAGTGGCACTGCGCGACAAGAACAAGCTGCTCACCAAGGCCTACAACCAGCTCCCCATGGAGGCGGGTTCCATCGCCGAGGAGTACCTGGGCTACGCCGACCGCCTCCTCGACCACGTGGCCGACACCTCGCTGCTCATCTGGGAGGCGCTACAGGACGGCCGCCAGGTGCTCTTCGAGGGAGCCCAGGCCACCCTGCTCGACGTGGACCACGGCACCTATCCGTTCGTGACCTCCTCGAGCCCCACTGCCGGGGGTGCCGTGACCGGCACCGGCATCGGCCCCCGGGCCATCGACAAGGTGCTGGGCGTCACCAAGGCCTACATCTCCCGGGTGGGAAGCGGGCCCTTTCCCACCGAGCTGGGGGACGAGGTCGGGGAGAAGATGGTCCAGGCGGGAGGCGAGTTCGGGACGGTGACCGGACGCCGCCGGCGCTGTGGCTGGCTGGACACGGTCGCCCTGCGCTATGCGGCCCGAGTCAACGGCCTCAGTGAGATCGCCCTCACCAAGCTGGACGTGCTCTCCAACTTCCCGGTGCTCAAGGTGTGCGTCGCCTACGACTCGCTGGGGGAGCGCTTCACCGAGTTCCCGCGCCAGCAACGGGTGCTCTACAACTGCGTGCCGGTCTACGAGGAGCTGCCCGGCTGGGAGACCGACATCTCCGAGGTGCGGGCCTTCGCCGACCTCCCCAAGGAGGCCCAGCGCTACGTGGAGCTGGTGGAGGACCTGGCCAAGGTGCCGGTGAGCATGGTGTCGGTGGGGCCGGAGCGCAGCTCGACGCTGACCCGCCCATGATCCCCCGCTACTCGCTGCCGGAGATGTCGGCAATCTGGAGCGAGCAGTACACGCTGGCCCTTTGGCAGGAGGTGGAGACGCTGGTGGCCGAGGCCTGGGCCGAGCTGGGCGTGGTGCCGGCCGAGGCGTCGCAGGCCATTCGGGAGCGGGGCCGGGCCGACCCCGCCCGAGTGCGGGCCCGGGAGCAGGTCACCCGCCACGACCTGGCCGCCTTCGTGGACGTGCTGGGGGAATCGGTGGGCGAGGGAGGGGAGTGGGTCCACTACGGGCTGACCTCCTCCGATGTGAAGGACACCGCCCTGGCCGTGCAGATGAGAGAAGCCGCCGACCTGCTGCTGCGTCGGGTGGAGGACCTCTTCGAGGTGGTGCGGCGTCGGGCTCTCCAGCACCGCCACACGCTGATGCTGGGTCGGACGCACGGCGTGTGGGCCGAGCCGCTCACCTTTGGGCTGAAGTTGGCGGTGTGGGCTTTCGAGATCGAACGGGCCTACCACCGCCTGCGGCAGGCCCGCCGGGCGGTGGCGGTCGGCAAGGTGAGCGGGGTGGTGGGGACCTATGCCCACCTGCCCTCGAGGATCGAGGAGCTGGTCTGCCAGCGCCTGGGCCTGGGGGTGGAGCCCGCCTCCACTCAGGTCGTGCAGCGCGACCGCCATGCCGAACTGCTCGCCGCCATGGCCTTGGTAGGGGCTTCGCTGGAGAAGTTCGCCACCGAGGTCCGGCACCTGCAGCGAAGCGAGCTGCGCGAGGTGGAAGAGCCGTTCCGCCACGGTCAGAAGGGCTCCTCGGCGATGCCCCACAAGCGCAACCCGGTCGCCTCGGAGCGGATCTGCGGGCTGGCTCGCCTGCTGCGTGGTTACGCCCAGGCCGTCCTGGAGAACGTCGCCTTGTGGCACGAGCGAGACATCAGCCACTCCTCGGTCGAAAGGGTGGCTATTCCCGACGCCTGCCTGGCCCTCGACTACGCCCTGGTGGAGTCGGCCAAGCTGTTTGACGGGCTGCTGGTGGACGAGGATCGGATGGCGGCCAACCTCGAAGCGGCTGGTGGGCTGATCTTCAGCGAGCCGGTGCTGCTCGAGCTGGTGAAGCGGGGGATGGGCAGGGACGAGGCTTACCGCGTCGTGCAGCGCAACGCCCAGCGCGCCTGGGACGAGGGCCGCCATCTCGAGGACCTCTTGGCCGAAGACCCGGAGGTCATTATCTCCCATGAGGACCTGAAGGCCTGCTTCGATCCTCGCCGCCTCCTCGACAACTCGGCAGTGGTCTTCGAGCGCCTGGAGCGCCTGGAGCTGGAACGCTGACCCGAGCGGATGGGTAGCGTACTGGCTCGAGGCCTGGGAGGAGGACAACCTCTTCTCCCTCCCCCGCCTGCGGGGGAGGGGGTGAAGTAGTATTCGAGGTATGGCGAAGGAGAAGGTGACCATCACCATACATCGCGCCAAGCTGGATGAGGCTCGAGTCTTGCTCGGCGTCAGCTCTTCCTCGGCTGCCATCGACATAGCCCTCTCGGAGGTGATCCGGCGGGCTCGGGTCCGGCGCGACGTCGAGGCCTACACCAGGCTGCCCCCCACAGCGGAGGAGGTTGCCCTGGCCGAGGCCCAGCCGGACTGGACCGACCTGTTCGACGATACCGATTGGGAAGCCGAGTGGCCCGAGGACAGCTGACGTCCCCTGCGCCACGCCGAGGCGAAGTCTGGCTCGCTCAGCTCGACAAGCGCCGACCGGTGGTCGTTCTCACGCGCGACCCCCTGGGCCGCGTGTTGCAGTCGGTGATCGTCGGACCGGTCACCTCGAGGGTCCGAGGCCTGCACACCGAAGTCGAGCTGGGAGCGGACGACGGCGTGCGAAGGCGCTCGGTGGTGAACCTGGACAACCTCCAGTTGCTCCCACGCTCCCGGCTGGTGCGGCGGGTGGGCAAGGCGTCCTCCGCAACGATGG
>JALYHC010000050.1 GCA_030776765.1 Actinomycetota bacterium
TGCCCGACCTGGCCCAGGCCTATGATCACCACCCGGCTGCGTGGCACGATGCCCGCCTTCCGGACCCCCCGAATGCAGCAGGCCAGCGGCTCGATGAGGGTTGCGGCCTCGCTGCTCACCTCCTCCGGCAGCACCAGCACGTCCTTGGCCACGTGCTCGGCCGACACCAGAATGCGCTCGGCGAAACCGCCGGGTTGCAGCTTGGTCTCCTTGAAGCGGCTGCACAGGGTCTCCCGACCGGCCAGGCACAGGTCACAGATCCCGCAGGGGACGTGGTGATGGACGAACACCCGCGACCCGATCTCCGGCATGCGCACCCCGTTCAGTGAGGAGCCGGCCGTCACCACTCTGCCTACCGGCTCGTGCCCCAGCACGCCTGGGGCCTTGGCCGACGCGTACCATTCGATCAGGTCGCTCCCGCAGATGCCGCACAGCTCCACCTCCACCACCAGCTCCCCTGGGCCCGGCTCGGGCTCGGGCAGCTCCCGCAGCTCCACCTCTCCCGAAGCGAGGTAGACGGCCGCCCTCATGAGCGGAGGCCCTCCGCCTCCGCCCGGTCGAAGGCGGCGGTGATCGATTCCGAGAAGGGGGGCCGCAGCACTCCCTTCTCGGTGATGAAGGCAGTGATCAGATGGTGGGGGGTGACGTCGAAGGCCGGGTTCCAAACCGCCACCTGCTGGGGTGCCGAGGGCACTCCCTGCCATCCGCGCACCTCGGCCGCATCGCGCAGCTCGATGACTATCTCCTTCCCACTCGCCATCGAGCGATCGAAGGAGGAGAGCGGGGCGGCGACGTAGAAGGGGATGCGGGCCTCCTTCGCCGCCACTGCCTGTCCGTAGGTGCCGATCTTGTTGGCGGTGTCCCCGTTGGCGGCGATACGGTCGGCCCCCACGATCGCGGCCTGCACCATGCCGCCGGCCAGCGCCGAGGCGGCCGCACCGTCCGGCACGAGGGTCACGGGGATCCCGGCGTCCTCCAGCTCCCAGGCGGTGAGGCGCGCTCCCTGCAGCAGGGGCCGCGTCTCGGAGGCGTACACTTCGATAGGTTCACCGTGCGCCGCCTTGGCGTAGATCACCCCCAAAGCGGTACCCCAGCCCGCGGTGGCCAAGCGTCCCGTATTGCAGTGCGTGAGCACCTTGGAGGCGGCGGCCAGCTCCTTTCGGCCGTGCTCCCCGATGAGCCGGCAGGCCTCCCGGTCCTCGTCGATGATGGCCTGGGCTTCGGCCAGCGCCAGCTTCCGCATGCCGGCCGGGCCCGACCCCTGCTCGGCCGCCCGGCGGACCCGTCGCAGCGCCCAGGAGAGGTTGACCGCGGTCGGACGAGCTGCGCCGATGCGCTCCTCCAAGTCGGCCAGCGCCCGGCGGGCCTCTCCGACGTCGCCCGGCCGTGCTTCGTCCAAGCCCACCACCATCCCCAGGGCCCCGCAAGCCCCGATGGCGGGCGCTCCCCGCACCACCAGCCGGCGGATGGCATCCACGACCTCGTCGGCGCTGCGCAGGTCCCGCACCCGCAACTCGCCGGGCAGGAGCGTCTGGTCGATGACCTCGATATGGTTCCCTGCCCAATTCACGGAGTTGCGGATGCCCGACGGGTCGAGCAGCGTCACCGCCCCACCTCCTCGGCCAGCACCTGGTCTGTCACCTGCGACAGGTGCTCGGGCTCGCCGAGGGATGCTCGCTCCAGGATCCAGCGGCGGGCGGCCCGCAGCACCGCGGTGGCCGCCGCCACATGCTGGTCACCCTCCAGCGTCTGAATATCGGACACCTTGGCGAGCCCAATGATGCGCCGAATGGCCTTACAGCCTCCGTAGCCGACTGCGTCGGCGAGGGTCCTTGCCAGCCAGGCCTCCAGGAAACGGTCACTGAAGAAGCCGTCTACCCGCTGAGGCCACAACGCCCGCAGCTCCTCCTGGAACGCTCCCCAGGTGCGGGGGACCAGCTCTCTCAGCCAGGCCTGGAACTCCTCGGGACGCCCAAGGACGCCAGCGCGGGCTCGTGCGATCAGGTAGTTACCGAACAGCGCCCCGAGGTCGAATCCCACCGGGCCGTAGTAGCAGAACTCGGCGTCGATCGCCTTGGCTCGAGCTCGCCCATCGGCCGTGGTCACCATGACGGACCCGGTGTGCAGATCACCGTGGATGAGAGCTTCAGCCTTGGCCATGAACCCGTACTTCAGACTTCCTACCTCGGCCACCAGGTCCTCCTCCCGGCGGAGCTCCCCCACCAGCGGCCACAGCTCGTCCACCACCGAGTTGTGCTCGTGCTCGAGGTAGGGCTCGGTGAAAACCAGGTCCTCGGTGATCTCGCACAGCTCGGGGTTCGTCGCCGCCGCTCGCCGAACCTTCAGCTCCTTGGCCTCCAACCCGAACAGGGAAGTGCCGAACGCCAGGCGAGCGACGTAGCGGCCCATGTCCTCCTCGGCACCCCGGTGGATCTCCCCCTGATTGAGAGCCGTCCGCCAGACGCTCCAGGAGGACAGGTCCTCCATGGCCAGCACGAAGCGCTCCGGGTCGAATCCGTGGTAGCCGGGGACGAACCGGGCAGCCAGCGCGGTAGCGGCATCGTACGCGCGCGCCTCGGCCGTGGCCCGGTGGGGAGTGAGCGGCCAGCTCTCCCCCACCAGCCGCACGTAGGGGAGCGACTGCTTGAGGCAGATCCCCCGCCCCTGGGCGTCCTGGCAGATGAAGATCAGGTTGAGGTTGCCATCGCCCACCTCCCGCACCGAAAGCGTGTCGGGGTCGACCAGCTCCGCCAGCCGGGGGCGGCGGGCGATGTAGGCGGGGATGTTGTCTGGGGTCAGCAACTCGTAGTCGTAGCCCATCATCGATCCCTTCGACGCTGCACGGTGAAGCTGAGCAGGAGGGCCAAGACCAGCAGGCCTCCCTTCACAAAGTCCTGGGTGTAGTAGGGAGCGTTCTTCATGGTGAGGCCGTTGATCATCACTCCCACGAAGAGGGCACCCACCACACTGCCCAGCGCGTTGGGGCGGTTGGCTCCCAGCACCGCGAAGCCGATGAGAGCTGCCGCCACAGCTTCCAGCAGGAAAGGCGCACCCGCCCCGACGTCCCCTCGCCCGAGCCGGGCGGCCAGCAAGATGCCGCCGACTGACGCTAAGACCCCGGAGATGACGTAGGCGAGGATCCGGTAGCGTTCCACCGGCACTCCGGCCAAGCGGGCTGCCTCCCGGTTGCCTCCTATTGCGTAGAGCACCCGCCCCCAGCGGGTGTGGTTCAGGAACA
>JALYHC010000051.1 GCA_030776765.1 Actinomycetota bacterium
GTCAGATATGGGGCGTTCGTGCTCGGGATTGTCGATATCGGGCGGAAACTCTCATGCCGCATTCGTGGTCACCAGTGCTTCTGACCCGAGCACCGAGGTGCCCGATGGAGATGAAGGCTCCCGGACTACTACCGATGGGTTGGGCGCCCGACGGTTTTGCGCTGGATGATCCGGCGCCTACACCAGTCTCCGTTTCGGGGAGCTGCCGCGCTACGCACCGACGACCTGGACACCCTCCGCCGCACCCTCCGGGTCGACGAGCAGCTCAGCCGCCAGGGCTCCTGGCGGATGGTCCCGGGCCCGCTCAAGTCGAAAAAGGCCTACCGGACCATCGGGATCCCCGCCTTCCTCGTGGAGGAACTGGCGGCGCACCTGGCCGCCTACCCCTTGAGGTCGGACTTCGTCGAGGGCGGACACATCGACTACACCCGCTTCCGCCGCCGCCACTGGAACGCGGCCGTGGAGGTCCCGGTGGGAGAGCCGTGCACCCCCACGACCTCCGGCACACCCACGTGGCCATGCTGATCGCCGAGGGACAGTCGCCCCGCTACATCGCCGACCGTCTCGGGCACGAGTCGACCCGAACGGTTCTCGACGTCTCGGGCACGTCTACGAGGGACTCGAAGAGGCGGCCATGGAGGGCCGGAGCGGCTCCGAGCCGAAGCTCAGACGGACACTAGACGGACACTTGGGCCCTCTCAGGTCGTGGAGCTGTTCTCCGATTCCCCGAAACCCCGAGCCCGGTAAGCGATTTCTCTGGTGGGCGCTAGTGGGATCGAACCACTGGCCTCTGCCGTGTGAAGGCAGCGCTCTCCCGCTGAGCTAAGCGCCCGGAGTGGGCCGAGTGTAACAGGGGGCCGGTAGGCTCCTTCCGGCTCTCATGAACCGGCCACAATTCGAGCGCCTGGTCGACGAGGCTCTGGAGGGGCTCCCACCGTGGGTACTGGAGGCGGTCGACAACCTGGCCGTCGTGGTCGAGGACTGGCCCCGGCACGACCAGGATCCCTCCGGCGAGCTCTTGGGCCTGTACGAAGGGGTCTCCCTCCTCGAGCGCGGCATCGACTACTCGGGCTTCCTCCCCGACCGGATCGTCGTCTTCATGGGGCCACACCTTCGTCTGGGTCTGCCCAGAAGCGAGCTGCGCCAGGAGATCCGCCGGACCGTCCTGCACGAGATCGCCCACCACCTGGGCCTCGACGATCATCGCCTCCACGAGCTGGGCTGGGAGTAGCTGGAGGAAGGGCTCAAGCCGGGCGGTCGCCGCTGTCGAAACATCGGCGGTGGAAAGCGAATGGGTCCACGACCCCTATGAGGGCTGCGAAGACCGTTGCGGCCATGAGCTCGTCCGGGGAGTGACGATCGCCGAGTTACTGCGGGGAGACGGCCCCTACCCCACTATTCCGCTCATCGTGGCCGAGCCGGATGAGCCTCCCCGCGTCCTGCGCAGCCCGGTAGCTCCCCGGCCGCCCCTGGCCGCTTCCGGTTAGGAGCGCCGCCGGGTGCGAGGGATGCCCGCCCGGCGCAGCACCTCCGCCGGGACTCCCTCTTCCCTCCAGGCGCTATAGCTGATACCTCGCCGCTCGGAATAGCCCTTGGCGACCTCGACGAAGCTCCTCTCCAGCTCGTCCAATTGGGCGACCTTGCCGGCCGACTTCAGGTCGTCTGCCGCGTCGATGCGCTGCTGATGGAGCTCAACTCGCTTCAGGGGATCGCTCTCCATCTCGATCCTCTTCTCCAGGTTGTCCAGCTTCTCCTGCAACCGGTCAGAACTGACCGGCCTTCCCCGCTTCTTGGAACCGATTGCCTCCAGATACCGCTTCACAGCACGGGATTCCCGCCGTCCTTGGGCGAGCGCATCCTTGTGCTCTTGGCTCATGGACATTTCGTGTTTCTCCTTTGCACATCGCTCGGCGTTGGCTACGCCTCATCTCTAGTTTCGTAACTATTACTAGCAGGTCTTCTGAGACAATTCCACCGGTGCTTGCTGTCGACGCGATCCTCATCATTCTTCAGATTGTTCACTGAACGAGCGACATAGAGGGGTGATAGATGGAGCCTCCACTTCCGGGCAAGACGACGGCGAGAACCGAATAGGATCGTTGTGCACCAGGAAGGGAGATCATGGAAGCCGGTGCTCCTGCCTGCAGGATCAACTATGCGGTAATCGCGATCATTTCGAGGCAGTGGCGAAACGGCCACGGCCACCACCGAAGTGACGCGCGATGTGGGGCTCGACTTACAAGAGGCCGCCGCTTTGGAGCCGAACGGTGCCAACGGTTAGCACCAAAGGCGTGAGCGGCAACTTCCAGCCCTGGCGCCCCAGCCGTGAGCAGATCGAAGCTGCCGAGGGAGGCACGGTGCCGGACGTCATCGCTCCCGGATTGCGAGTGCTCTTCTGTGGAATCAACCCGGGGCGCTACTCGGCGGCGGTAGGGCACCACTTCGCCCGGCCCGGCAACCGCTTCTGGAAGACCCTGCAGGCGGCCGGCTTCACCCCCCGGGTCCTGTCGCCCTTCGAGGAGCGCCGCCTGCTCGAGGTGGCTCTCGGGATCACCAACCTGGTGGAGAGGGCTACCGCCACGGCCGCCAACCTGTCGAACGAGGAGCTGCGGGCAGGAGCCCGACGCCTTGAGTGGAAGGTGACGGAGTTCGCGCCCCGCCTGGTGGCCTTCCTGGGGATCAGCGCCTACCGGATGGCCTTCGGCCGGCCGGAGGCGTCCGTGGGCCGCCAGGGCCACCAAATCGGCCAGGCCGGGGTCTGGCTCCTCCCCAACCCCAGTGGCCTCAACGCCCACTACCAGCTCGAGGACCTCTCCCTGCTGTTCGTGAAGTTGCTGGACGACGACCTTACGCCCGAGGCAAGCAAGCCGGACGACGAGGATGACGACGAGGAAGGGGACGATTAGGATGTCGCTTCCTCATGGGGAGGGGGCGAACTTCGTGTTTGCTTCCCGCCGCGCGGGGGTACCTAACGGGGACGAGTGACGCGCCTTCGGCACGTCGCTCCAAAAAAGAGAACAGAAGGAGGAGAGACCATGCATGGGTTTCTGACCCCCCGTATCAGGCTGTGGGTCAGTGCAGTCGCAGGGGGAGTCCTCTTGCTGGCCGCTTGTGACGGTGGAGGCGGTGACGTTGAAGTCGACACCACCCTCCCTGGAGTCGAGACCACCCTCCCTGGAGTCGAGACCACCCTTCCGGGGGCCACGACCACGGTGGGCGGAGAGACGACCACCACCACGGGTGGGTAGCAGCTAACAAACATCCATCTCTCCGTAAGGAGAACAAGACGTAGGGGCGGGTCAAAGACCCGCCCCTACTGCTGCCTGGCTTTGGGTCGAGCACTATAGTGCTTCCAGATCAAGGAAGCTTCTCTCGTAAGCCCTGCCGTGGGAGCGCCTCACGCTCCCGGAAAGGTGAGGTGGAACGATGTCAAGCCGCAGGTTCCTGCAGCTCTGGGTGCTCCTCCTGGCGGTGGCCGCGTGTAATCCCGCCGCCGACGATTCAAGAGGCGCCCCTCCACAAGCGGGAGACACCGCAGAAGACACGGTGGCGACCGGCGAGTGGCCGGCTCCCGAAGAGTTCAGCGGCACCCTCGACGTGTGGGGCTTCGGCACCGACAACCCCGTCGGCGCCATTCGCATGGAGCTCTTCGAGGAGACCTACCCCAACGTCGACGTCGAGCTCACCCCGGGCGCACTCGACGAGCAGAAGTTCCTGTCGGCGGTGGCGGGCGGCAACCCGCCGGACGTGGTGCACCTCGGGCGTGACCAGCTGGGATCGTTCGCCGCTCGGGGCGCGATCCTGCCCCTCGATCAGTACGTGGCCGCCTCCGGGCTCGATGTGGGCGTCTACCGGGAAGCGGCCATCAACGCCGTGCAGATCGAAGGCCAGACCTTCGGCATCCCCCAGTTCAACAACGTGGTGGTCGTCTACCTCAACGACCAGGCCCTGGAGGAAGCCGGCCTCTCGGCGGAAGACGTCGACTTCAGCGACTGGGAGGGCTTGCGGGAGGTCAACCAGCAGCTGGCCGAGGTGCAGGGCACCAACGTGGTCCGCATCGGCGTCGACCCGAAGCTGCCCGAGTTCCTGCAGCTGTGGGCGGTGGCCAACGGTGGAGCCATCCTCAGCGAGGACGGCAGCGAGTCGCTGCTCGACAGCCCAGAGGTGATCGAGGCGGTCGAGTTTGGCGCCAGCCTGCACGAGGCGGTGGGCGGCCGGGAGCCCTTCGAGGCCTTTCGCCAGTCATGGGACGTCTTCGGGGGCCAGAACCAGTTCGTCGAGGACCAGGTGGGCGTCACCCCCTTCGAGCAGTGGTACCTGGGAGTGCTGGGCGAGGTCTCCCCCGACGTCGGCGTCACCGTGGAGCCCTTCACCACCCGCGGGGAGGGCGAGCCGATTAGCGTCGCCTTCGGACTGGCCTGGGCGGTCCCCAAGGGCATCGAGAACCCGGAGCTGGCCTTTGAGTTCATGCGGTTCATGACCGACGCCGAGACCTGGGTGGCTGCTGCCCAGGGGGACAAGGAGGCCACCGAGTCCGAGGGCGGCATCTATATCGGCACCTACACCGCCAACCAGGAAGCCGACCAGCGCATCTTCGAGGAGGTCTACGAGCCGAGCGGCAACCAGGCCTTCGACCAGGGTGTGCAGGTGATCCTCGAGGTGCAGGACGTGGCCGTCTCCCAGCCGCCCACCGCGGCCGGCAACGAGGTGCAGCAGGCCTACGTGGACGCGGTGAACGACGTGTTGCTGGG
>JALYHC010000052.1 GCA_030776765.1 Actinomycetota bacterium
CTTCCCGGATGGTCGGCCAAGACCGCCTACAACCGGGGCCAGGTGATGTATCGGCTGGCCGAGATGGTGGAGGATCGCCGCCACACCTTTGTGGGCCAGGTGGCGTTGGGGGGAGGGGACGGGGAGCAGGCTTCCATCGAGGTGGACGCCTCCATCGACCGCCTCATTTGGTACGCGGGCTGGTCCGACAAGTTCGACCAGGTGGCCGGGAACCTCAACCCGGTGGCCGGTCCCTTCTTCAACATCTCCAGCCCCGAGCCCACCGGGGTGGTGGGGATGGTGGCGGCCGAGCGGCCCCCTCTGCTGGGCCTGGTGAGTCGCCTGGCGCCGATCATCATTTCCGGCAACACCGCCGTGGTCCTTCCCTCGCAGGACTGGCCCCTGCCGGCGCTGACCCTGGCGGAGGCGCTGGCCACCGCCGACCTGCCCTCGGGGGTGGTGAACGTGGTGAGCGGTCACAAGGACGAGACGGTGCCGGTGCTGGCCGCCCACATGGACGTCAATGCCTTCGACGCCTTCGGTCTGGAGTGGGAGCAGGTCGCCGACGTGGAGCGGCTGGGGGCCGGGAACCTGAAGCGGGTGGCCAGGCCGCCCACCGAGCCCATCGACTGGTTCGACGATCGCCGAGCGCAGAGCCCCTACTGGATAAGCGCCTTTACGGAGATCAAGACCGTGTGGCACCCGCAAGGGGTGTAAGTAGCGGGTCGGGCTACCTTCCGAAGTATCTAGGTTGAGGGTGAGCGCCGAGGAGGACCGATTGCGACTGGCGATGGTGGGACTGGGCAAGATGGGAAGCCCGATGGCCCGCAAGCTCATCGATGCCGGCCACCAGGTGGTGGGCTACAACCGCAGCTCCGGCCCCGTCAAGGAGCTCGAGCAGTACGGAGGGGAAGGCGCCTACTCCTTGCCGGAGGCGGTGCGGGCGCTTCAGGCTCCGCGGGTGGTGTGGTTGATGATCCCTTCCGGAGCCCCCGTGCAGGCTGCGGTGGAGGACCTCTCGGGGCTGCTCCAGTCGGGCGACGTGGTGGTCGACGGAGGGAACTCCTTCTACCGCGACTCCCAGCGCCGCGCCGACAAGCTCGACAAGTCGGGCATCGGCTTCATCGATTGCGGAGTTTCAGGGGGGGTATGGGGCTACGACCGGGGGTACTGCCTGATGGCAGGGGGCCCCAAGCAGACATTCACCCTAGTCGAGCCGGCTGTCGGGGACCTGGCTCCCCCCGACGGGCAGTACGCCCACGTCGGTCCTGCCGGAGCAGGGCACTTCGTGAAGATGGTCCACAACGGCATCGAGTACGGCATGCTGCAGGCCTTCGGGGAGGGGTTCGAGATGCTGGCCTCGGCGGACGAGCTCTCCCTGGACCTGGAGCAGGTGGCCGAGCTGTGGATGCACGGGAGCGTGGTGCGCTCCTGGCTGCTGGAGCTGCTGGTGTCGGCTTTGGCGGAGTCGCCGCGGCTGGAGGAGATCGAGGGCTGGGTGGACGACTCGGGCGAGGGGCGCTGGACGGTGCAAGACGCCATCGACCGGGCGGTGCCGCTGCCGAGCATCGCCCTCTCGCTGTTCGCCCGCTTCGCCTCTCGGCAGGACGAAGCCTTCAGCGCCAAGGTGATCGCCGCCTTGCGAAACCAGTTCGGCGGCCACGCCGTCAAGCGGGAGGAGTAGGAAGGCGCCTCCCGCGTCTCTATACGAACTCCTGCTTTGTGTGGCGTAGGTCGGCCGCAGCCGCTCGGTCCAGAAACCAGGTGACCGCCGAAGGGCCCTCGAGCACCTGCCGCCCAGGCGAGCCATCCTCCGGCCCTTCCAGTGTCCCAGCGACCGCCGATGCTTTCTGGGCACCGGTGACGATGAACACGATGCGGTGGGCGGCCTGCAGGAGGGGAAGGGTGGCAGTGAGCCGCCACCTGCCGATCCGGGGGACGTGGCTGGCCACGTAGATGCGGTCGCGCACCTCCAGCACCTCGCTTCCCGGGAAGAGGGAGGCGCAGTGGCCGTCCTCCCCCAGGCCCAGGATGACCACGTCGGGTCGGAGCCGGCCGTCCTCCCGAGGCAAGATCTCACCCAGGGTCTCCTCGTAGCTCAGGGCGGCCGCTTGGGGTGAGCCGGCCTCCCACGGGACGGGGTGGAAGCGGGCCGGGACGTGGTCGAGGAGGATGCGGCGGGCCATCCTGCCGTTGTTGTACGGGTGGTCGGGCGGCACCCAGCGCTCGTCGCCCATCCAGGCGTCCACCCGATCCCAGGGGACGTCCTCGTCTCGCAGACGGGAGTAGGTGGTCCCTGGCGTACCGCCTCCGGCCAGCCCCAGGGTGGCGGCGCGGCCTTCCACCTGCCGGAGCCACTTGGCGATGACCGCCGCCGACATCTCGGCCAGCGCATCGGGGTTCTCGAAGACGCGGACCTGCATGACCTCAGCCTACCGGCGCTCCTCCGCCACCCCACTCGGAAGCTGGCTACCTTGGGCCTCCATGCGGGCGCTTCTGCTGCTGCTGTTGGCGGCGCTTGCCTGCGGTGGCGGCCCGGCTGCTCCCCCCGTCGAAGCCATCCAGGAAGCCTGCACCGACGACTTCTGCGTTCGCTACCCGGAAGGCTGGGAGGTGGAGCAGGGGGAGGATTTCTTGAACTTCCGGCATCCGCGTGGCCCCGACCTGCTGGCGACCATTTCGGGAGCCGACATGGCGCTCATCGTGGAGTCGAGCGGCGGCTCCTGGCCGTCCTCTCCCGAGAACGTCAGCCGGGACTTCTGGTCTCTGCTTGAAGGCGGCCAGGGGGCCGAGCTGGAGGAGCTGGTGGTCGAGCCGAGCGGCTCCGTCCTGACCAGGGGCCGAGTGGAGGCCGGCGTGCTCTGGCACAAGCTGATCCCCCTCGCCGGCGGTCCTCAGGCCTGGGCGCTGGCGGTGCGGGCTCCCAGCATGGCCTGGGAGCCTCATGCCCGCGTCTTCCTGGAAGGCGTCACCTTCAGGTAGCCCTTGCCTTGGCCGGGCGAGGAAGGTGGGTGATCATCTCCTCTGGCACCGCCCCTCGGCCCCCACGTACAATCTCACGGTGCAAGAAATCGTCGTCACCGGCGGTGTTCGTCTCTCCGGTTCCGTCTCTGTGGGAGGTGCCAAGAACGCCGTCCTCAAGCACATGGTGGCGACCTTGCTGGCGCCCGGACGGCACCAGCTGTACAACGTGCCCCGGATCTTGGACGTCGAGTGCATGGGCCGGGTCCTCGAGCGACTGGGGGCCACGTGCACCTTCGATGACCACACCCTGGTGGTGGAGGCTCCCCAGGATCCTCTTCCCGAGGCCCCCATCGACCTGGTCCGCAGCATGCGTGCTTCCATCGTGGTGCTCGGGCCGCTGCTCACCCGCTGCGGCGTGGCCAGGGTGGCTCTTCCGGGAGGGGACGATCTCGGGGCTCGTCCCATCGACTGGCACGTGGAGGGCCTGCGGGCCATGGGCGCCAGCTTCCAGCTGGAGCACGGCGTGCTGGAGGGGCGAGCGCCGGCGGGCTTGCGGGGGGCCGAGATCCATTTGGACTTTCCCAGCGTGGGCGCCACCGAGAACCTGCTGCTGGCTGCCGTGCTGGCCCGAGGCGAGACGGTGATCAGCAACGCGGCGCGCGAGCCGGAGCTGGAGGACCTGGCCGGCTTCCTCTCCAAGATGGGGGCCCGTATCTCGGGAGCGGGGAGCTCCACCATCCGGGTGGAGGGAGTGGACCGGCTGGAGCCGGCCGTCCACGACGTGGTGCCAGATCGCCTGGAGGCCGGCACCTTCGCGGTAGCGGCGGCGATCTCGGGGGGAGAGGTGCGAGTCACCGATTGCCTGCCCGCCCACCTCCGCATGGAGCTTCGCAAACTGGCCGAGGCCGGATGTGACGTCGAGGAGGGGGAGGACTGGGTGGCGGTGGGGGGCCCGGAGCGGCCCAGGGCGGTCGACTTCGCCACCCTTCCCTACCCGGGGTTCGCCACCGACCTGCAGTCGCAGATGGTGGCGTTGCTCAGCCTGGCCTCGGGGACGTCGGTGATGACAGAGAACGTCTATGAGGCCCGCTTCAGCTATATCGGGGAGCTGCGTCGTATGGGCGCCGACATCAGCACCGAGTGGCAGCACGCGGTGGTCCGAGGTGTGAAGCGGCTCAGCGGGTGCCCGGTGATGGCGCTCGACATCCGGGCCGGTGCCTCCCTGGTGCTGGCGGGATTGCGGGCTGAGGGCCAGACGACGGTGGCCGACGCCCGCCACATCGACCGCGGCTACGACGACTTCGTCGGCAAGCTCCAATCCCTCAAGGCCGAGGTCGAGCGCCGCCCCATCCGTGCATAGGATGCTGGCCCTGGCGGTGGTGGCCCTCCTGCTGGGGGCCGGCGCCCCTGCTGTCGCTCACGGACAGCCCGCCGGCTACCACGGGAGCGTGCAGCTGGTACCTGCCTCCGGCGACTTCCTGCGGTGGGACGGCCGGCGCTTCGGGGGGCGGCTGGAGGTGCGCGCTTCCTTGGGAGGCCTGGCGGTCATCGAGCACGTGGGCGTGGAGGACTACCTGATGGGCATCGAGGAGGTTCCGCTCTCGTGGCCTATGGAGGCGTTGCGCGCCCAGGCGGTGGCGGCCCGCACCTACCTGGCCTGGACCTTCCAGGCAGGGCGGGCGGGGGCCGGCGCCACCCACGGCTTCGACATCTGCGCCACCGATGCATGCCAGGTCTACCGGGGGATCGATCAAGTGGGGAGGCCTCAGGGCGACCGCTGGGTGCAGGCGGTGCGGGACACCGCCGGGGAGATCCTGCTCTACGAGGGCCGCCCCGCTCAAGCCCTCTACAGCTCCACCTCCGGGGGGAGGACGCGCTCGGTGCAAGATGTCTTCGAGGGGAGTCCCCCCCTTCCCTACTTGCAGGGGGTTGAGTCACCGGGGGAGGACTCGCCCTTCGTGAGCTGGCAGGTGGAGCTGGCCTCGTGGAAGCTGGCCGACGTGCTGCGGGAGGCCGGCTACCTGGTGGGGCCGGACATCGGGGAGGCGCGAGTGGTGCCGGGCCCCGACGGCAGCGGGCCTTGGCAGGTTCGACTCTGGACCGGTGCCGGGGAGAAGGTCATGGACGCCGGCGACTTTCGCCGGGCGCTGAACGTCTACGGGCCGGCCCGCCACCCAGGCGTCCTCCCGGCCCTGCGCCCCGACGGGGAGCGCTACCCGCAGGCGATCCTCTCCTACACCTTCTCGCTGCACGAGGAGGAGCGAGTGCCGGAGCAGCTCCAGCCGGGCCACCCCCTGGTCGAGCGGGTGATCGTGATCGAGGGGAGTGGCTGGGGCCATCAGGTGGGCATGAGCCAGTACGGAGCCAAGGCCATGGCGGATCGGGGGGCGGGCTATCGGGACATCCTGGCCCACTACTACGGGGGCCTGCGCCCCCAACCGGCCGGGGAATGGCTGCCCGAGGAGGTGGCGGTGGGCTTGGACTGGGAGCTCGAAGAGGTGAGCGTGTCGGGAAGTGGACCGGTCACCATGACGGCCGACGGCCAGCCGCTGATGGCCGACGCCCTGGGGGACTGGACCTTCCTCCACGCGCAGGGCCTGGTTGGAGTGGTGCCTCCCGAGGGCTTCGGCCTGCCCCCCACCCTCACCCAGGTGCGGCCGGTCTCGCCCGTCCCCCAAGGCCGAGCGGCGGTGATCCGGGGGATGTTGTCCACCCCTTCCGAGCTGCGCTTGGTGATGTTTCGGGGCGCCGAGCAAGTCGGCACCACCAAGTGGGAGGTGAAGGAGGCGGGCTCCATCATCCTGCTGTGGGACGCCCTGATCGAGGGGGAGCCGGCCGTCCCGGGGCGGTACAGCGTCCTCATCGAGGGCCGGGCGCAAGGGGAGGCCTTCCGCGCCTACACCGCCCTGAGCGTGGCCCCCGGCTCCTAGACTGGGAAGAGACCGCCCCTTCAAGCGGTTGAACCAGGAGAGGTGAGCCAAGTGGATCAGCGAGCAACCACGGTCGAGGAAGCTGCCGGCGGGCAGGTGGAGGTGGACCTGGCCGTCCTGACCGAGACGCTGGAGTACATCCGCCCGGCCGTCCAGGCCGACGGCGGGGACCTCATCCTGTTGGGGGTGGAGGGAGGAAGCGTCACGCTGCAGCTGGTCGGTTCCTGCTCCGGCTGCCCCATGTCGATGATGACCCTGAAGGCGGGTATCGAGCGCATCCTCCAGGAGCGCGTGCCCGGGGTGGAAGAGGTCATCGCCGTCTGATCCCCTCCCCCAGCCCTCCCCCTCTGAGGGAATGGGGAGGCGGTATAACCTGGTCTGATGCTCGGAAGGGACCCTGCCCAACTGGCGCAAGCGGCGCTGGGCGGTGATCAGCGAGCCCTCGCCCGTCTGATCTCCATCGTCGAGGACCATCAGGAGGGTGCCCCCGAGGTGCTGGCAACGCTCTATCCACACGCCGGGCGCGCCTACGTGGTGGGCATCACCGGGGCGCCGGGCTCGGGCAAGAGCACGATCACCGACCAGTTGATCCGCCACGTCCGCCAGCTTGGGGAGGAGGTGGGCGTGTTGGCTGTGGACCCCTCCAGCCCCTTCAGCGGAGGGGCCATCCTGGGAGACCGGGTGCGCATGCAGGACCACGTCTCCGACCCGGGCGTCTACGTCCGCTCGCTCGCCAGTCGGGGCCAGCTCGGTGGGGTGTCGGAAGCGACCCCCAAGGCGGTCATGCTCCTCGACGCGGTGGGCAAGCCTCACATCTTCGTGGAGACGGTGGGTGTCGGTCAGGCGGAGGTGGAGATCGTGGAGAGTGCCGACACCACCATGGTGGTGGTCAACCCAGGCTGGGGCGACAGCATTCAAGCCAACAAGGCCGGGCTTCTGGAGATCGCCGACATCTTCGCGGTCAACAAGGCCGACCGCCCCGGCGTGGGGGACACGGTGCGAGACCTGAAGCAGATGCTGCAGCTGGGCGAGCAGGGTGAGTGGATGCCGCCCATCGTGCAGGTGGTGGCCACCGACGGGAAGGGGATACCCGAGCTGTGGGAGGCGGTGGAAGGGCACCGCCGCCACCTGGAGCGTAGCGGAGAGCTGGGGCGCAAGCGGGAGGAACGGACGCGCCGCGAGCTGCAGAGCGCCCTGGTGGCATCCTTGCTGCGGCGTGCCGAGGAGACCGCCGGGGGAGATCGCCTGGCCCGGCTGCTCGAGGAGGTGAGGGAGCGGCGCCTGGATCCCTGGACGGCGGCCGAGGAGCTGCTGGGCGAGAACTGACCGCCACCCTGGGGTGGCGTCTCCACCAAGACGTAGGGGCGGGCCTCACAGGAAGGGCAAGGAGACGCCCCACCGCAGTAGGCTCGGATCCAGTCGAGAGGGAGAGGTGATGGTCGACCTTCAGCAGGTCATGGACGAGATCTCCAGCCGCATCGAGGAGGGGGCTTCTCAGCGAGCGGTCTTCGGCGACCCGGTGCAGCTGGGCGAGCGCATCGTCATCCCCGTCGCCAAGGTGCGCTGGGGCGGAGGCGGCGGTGGGGGAAAGGGAGCGAGCGGGAGCGGTGAGGGTGGGGGTGGCATCGGATTGGGGGTGGCGGCCGTCCCGGTGGGCTTCATCGAGGTGACCCCGCACGGGGCCATCTTCAACCCCATCCAGGATCCCACCCTGATCACCCGCTACGTGCTGGCGGGCGGAGTGGCCGCCTACCTGGTGCTGCGCGGCCTGCGCAAGCTCTTCCGCCGCTGACGCTACGACATGGTCGGAGTCGACTACTCCTCTGAGCAGGGGGTGGCGGTGGTGACCCTGGATCGGCCGCCGGTCAACGCCCTCTCCCGGCAGATGGCGGACGAGCTGGAGGCAGCGTTCGGCCGCGCCGAGCAGGGAGGCGAGCGGGCGCTGGTCATCACCGGCCGGCCCCATTTCGCGGCGGGAGCCGACATAAGCGGCTTCCAGGAGGCCTTCTCCCGGGGGGAGCAGGACAGGCTGGCCGGACGGCTCTCGGAGGTGATCCGGCGGCTGGAGAGGCTGCCGATGCCCACTATCGCCGCCGTGTTCGGCTTCGCGCTGGGCGGCGGGTTGGAGCTGGCCATGGGGGCCGACTTCCGGTACCTGGCCGAGGATGCCCGGATGGGCCAGCCGGAGATCAAGCTGGGCATCATTCCCGGGGCCGGCGGGACGCAGCGGCTGCCCAGATTGGTCGGGTTCAGCCGGGCCAAGGAGATGATCTACTCGGGCCGCCATGTGGAGAGCCAGGAGGCCTTGGAGATCGGCCTGGCCGACAAGGTGCTCCCGCCCGAGCGGCTCCTCGAGGCCGCCCTCGACGCCGCCGCCGCCTTTGCGGGCGGTCCGACCGTTGCCCTCGCCGCCGCCAAGCGGGCCATCAACGAGGGATGGGGGCGCCCCATCGACGAGGGGCTGGAGGTGGAAGCCGGTGCGTTTGCGGAGGCCTTCCGTACCGAGGATGCCCGGGCCGGCGTGGCGGCCTTCTTGGAGAAGCGGGAGCCCGAGTTCAAAGGAGGGTAGGGGCGGCTCCGAGAGCCGCCTAATCTCACGGCCCATCACGCCTTACTGTCTCCTGGGCCCCCGACCCTTCGACCGGCTGATGGTCTCCGACACGGCGTGTTCTCCCCCTCCCGCTTGCGGGAGGGGGTTGGGGGAGGGGTGCCCTTGATCATCGTCCGCCGCACCATCCTCCACAACGTCGAGGGCGGTGTCTGAGCGGGAGGGACCCAAGGGTCAGAGGAACCGGCGGCGGAACTGCTCCAGGTTGCCTCGCCAGATGCGCCGCAGGATGGGGCGGGCAAACAGGGCGCCGAGCGGTCCTCCCAGCCACCAGGGGAAGCGCAGCACCTCCTGCCAGGTGAAGCGGGTGGCTCGGCGCCCCAGGGGCTCGAGCAGGAAGTCCCCCTGCCCGCTGACGGCACCTCGGTGTACCACTCCGATGCGGCGGCGCGGCTCCCAGGCGGTCACTTCCAGCAGGTCGGTGACCCGAAACGGCCCCAGGCGGGTCTTCACCACCATCCTGGTCCCTCGGCCGCTCCGGCGCCCCGGGAAGCGGATCGAGACCGCGTCGGCCATCCATTCCACGTGCGAGCCGAGGTCGGCGGCCTCCCGCCAGACCTTTCCGACGGGCGCCGGGATGTCGATGGAGAGGCGCACCGGGAGAGCTCTCAGGTCCTCCAAGGGATGGGCGCTTCGGAGAGGATGCGGCGGACCAGGTCTTCGAGCGCCTTGTGCTGGGCCCGCTCCCAACTCCCGCCGTCCCGGCCTCGCCCCCGCTGGCCGGACACCGGGTCGGTCGTCTCCACCCACTTCACGAAAGAGTGACGACCCCAGGTGAGGTAGACGCCCACGACTGCCACGATACACCCAGGACGGGGCCGGACTTGCCTCTCCTTGCGCGACAATGGCGGCCCATGCTGTACCTGGACCATGCCGCCACCACTCCCTTGCGTGCCGAGGCGCGGGAGGCGATGGAGCCCTACGCGGGGGACGTCTTCGGCAACCCTTCGGGGGTGCACGACGTCTCCCGCCGCGCCAAGAACGCCCTGGAGGAGGCCCGCGAGCGGGCCGCCGAGCTGCTGGGCGCCCAACCCGGTGAGGTGGTCTTCACGGCCGGCGGCACCGAGGCCGACAACGCCGCCCTCAAGGGGCGCGCGCTGCAGGATGGGCGTGGTGGGGTGGTGACCACTGCAGTGGAGCACGAGGCGGTGCTGGAGAGCGCCCGCTTCCTGGCATCTCTCGGGTGCCCGGTGAGTGTCGTGGGGAGCGATCCCCTCGGGCGGGTGGACCCCGAGGAGGTGACGGCGGCCGTCACCCCGGAGACGTCGGTGGTGTCGGTGATGGCGGCCAACAACGAGACAGGAGCCCGGCAGCCGGTTGGCGAGGTGGCGGAGGCCGTCAAGCGCGTTCGCCAGGACGTGGCGGTGCACACCGACGCGGTGCAAGCCTTCGTCTCGGAGGGCCTGCACGTCGACGAGCTGGGCGTCGATTTGCTTTCGCTGGCCGCCCACAAGTTCGGTGGCCCGAAGGGAGTGGGCCTGCTCTACGTCCGTCGTGGGGTGCAGCTCGAGCCGGTGCTGCACGGGGGAGGGCAGGAGCTGGGGCGGCGGTCGGGGACCCACAACCTGATGGGCATCGCCGGCATGGTGGCGGCCATGGAGGCCACTGTCGCCCAGCGCGGCGGCTTCCGGAACCGAGTGGAGGAGGCTCGGCGGCGATTCGAGCAACGGCTGCAGGCGGCCTTCCCAGAGCTGGTGGTGAACGGACCCGTCGACGACCGTCTGGTCCAGCACTCCCACCTGCGCATCCCCGGAGTCCGGTCGGAAACGCTGCTCGTGCGCCTGGATCGGGCGGGCCTGGCGGCTTCGGCAGGCTCGGCCTGCCAGAGCGGGGCCGCCAGGGTCTCCCACGTCCTGGCCGCCATGGGGATGCCCCCCGCTCATGCTCTCGAATGCCTCCGCTTCACGTTCGGCTGGACCACCAGGGCGGAGGACGGTGACCGGGCGGCGCAACTGGTGACCGAAGCCGTTCACCCCCTGAAGGGGGGTGCTGGGGAGGGGGTGGCTCCTTCAGCCATGAAGGCGCAAGTGCGGTGAGGGTGCTGGCGGCGATGAGCGGGGGGGTGGACTCGTCGGTGGCGGCCGCCCTCATGAAGGAGGAGGGCCACGACGTGATCGGGGTGACCCTCAAGCAGTGGGAGGGCCCCCAGGGGGAGATGCCGACGGCGGGCTGCTGCACCCTGGCCGACAGCGAGGACGCCCGGCGGGTGGCGGCGCAGCTCGACGTCCCCTACTACGTCTTGAACTATGTGGAGGAGTTCCGGGCCCAGGTGGTGGAGCGCTTCGGGGCCGACTACCTGTCCGGCCGCACCCCCAACCCCTGTGTGGAGTGCAACCGCCGGGTCCGCTTCAGCCGTCTTCTGGAACAGGCCGCCGAGCTCGAGTGCGACGTGCTGGTGACGGGTCACTACGTCCGCACCCGTCGGGGTGCGGAGGGGTACCGGCTGCTGCGCGGGCTCGATGCGGGCAAGGACCAGTCCTACGTCCTCTACATGCTGGGACAGGACGAGCTGGCCCGGGTGCGATTCCCGGTGGGCGAGATGACCAAGGACGAGACCCGCCGGGTGGCGGGGCGTCTGGGCCTCCGCACGGCCGACAAGCGTGAGAGCCAGGACATCTGCTTCGTCGACGGTGACTACCGCGACTTTCTGCGCCGCCACTTCCCGCAAGCTGCCGCCCCAGGGAGGCTGATGGACGTCAACCGGCGCACGGTGGGGACCCACGACGGCGTGGCCCGCTTCACCGTCGGCCAGCGGCGGGGGCTGGGGGTGGCGGCGGGGGAGCGCCGCTACGTGGTGGACATCGAGCCCGCTACCGCCACTGTCGTACTGGGCCGCAGAGAGGACCTCCTGGTGCGCGGTTGCCGGGTGAAGGCGGTGTCCTTCGTGCCCGGGCGCCCTCCAAGCCACTCAGAGGTAGACGTGCAGATGCGCTACCGCTCCCGGCCGGTGCGGGCCCTGCTGGAGGCCCCCTCCCCGGCCCAACCCTCCCCCTCGAGGGGGAGGGTCACCCCCACCCCAGCCCTCCCCCGCAAGCGGGGGAGGGAGAAGATGGGGAGGGAGAAGAGCCGGAGAAGAGAAGCGGATGAGTGGACCGTGTGGTTCCACGAGCCGCAAGAAGCGGTTGCGCCCGGGCAGGCAGCCGTCTTCTTTGCGGGGGAGGAGGTGCTGGGGGGCGGCACCGTCGCCGAGGCGATCCGATGATCGGTCCTATGGTGACAGGCGTGGGGAGCCTACCCCACCGCCACCCGGCCGCCTCGGCCGATTTCGTGCTCCAGTGGGCCGACATCCCCTACCTCCCGCAGCTCCCGCACCGTCATCCCGAGGAAGGAATGCTGGTGCAATGGGGGGACGGCCTGTGCGGCTGCGGCGCCGTCCCGGATGGGTTGGGCCTGCGCTACGGCGTCCCGAGCGGACCTCGCCACGAGGCCTTCGTGGGAGCCGAGGCTCTGCTGGCCGCCTTGCCGCCCGAGGTCGGCCTCCTCAAGACGCAGGCCACCGGGCCCATCACCATGGCCCTCGCCCTCCTGGCCGCCGGGCATCCGGCTGATGGGCTGTGGGACTGCGTGGTGGAGGGCCTGGTGCGGCGGGTGGAGCGCCACCTGGCCTGGGTGGAGGCGCGCACCAGCAGCAGACCGGAGATCATCCTGATCTTCGACGAGCCGGGCCTGGCCGGTCTGCGCATGCGGGGCTTCCCGCTGACCGCCGCCGATGTCCGGGCGGTGCTGCGGGCCACCCTTGGGGCGCTCCCCGTCAGGGCCGGGCTCCATTGCTGCGCCGACACGGACTGGGCGCTGGTGGCCTCTGTGCGCCCGGCATGGCTCTCGTGGGACGTGAGCACCCTGGGCCCCGGCTTCCAGGCGGCCGGAGAGGAGCTGGCCCAGGCGGTGATGGGGGGAAGCAGGATCATCTGGGGGGTGGTCCCCCCACAGATGGGAGCCCTTCCCGAAGAAGGCGAGCTGATCCGGCGCCTGCGACGGGCCGAGAGCCAGCTGGTGCTGGGTGGGGCCGACCTGGTCCGTCTCTCCCGCCAGGCGCTCTTCTCGCCCGGCTGCGGGCTGGCGGGCCTGTCGGAGGGACAGGCCGAGATGGTGTGCTCCCGGGTACGGGTGGTGGCGGGGGAGCTGAGCGCTCATGGATGAGGTGGAGCGGCACCTCGCCGAGCTTCGCCAGCAGATCCGCCACCACGCCTACCGCTACCACGTCCTGGACGACCCGGAGATCGCCGACGCCGAGTACGACCAGCTGATGGAAGAGCTGGTCCGCCTAGAGGGCGAGCACCCCGAGCTGGTCACCCCCGACTCCCCCAGCCAGCGGGTGGCCGGCGCCGCCCCGCCCTCCGAGCTGTTCGCGCCGGTGGTGCATCGAGAGCGGATGTTCTCCCTCGACAATGCCGAGTCCATGGACGACCTGCGCGCCTGGCAAGCGCGCATGGAGCGCCAGCTCGGGCACCAGCCATCGGGCTACGTCTGCGAGCTGAAGATCGACGGCTTGGCCGTCTCCCTCACCTACGAGTCGGGTCGCCTCGTGCAAGGGGCCACCCGCGGCGACGGGGTGACCGGTGAGGACGTCACCGCCAACCTCCGCACCATCGAGGCCATCCCCCTGGTCCTGCGGCCCGGCGCACCCGAGCTGATGGAGGTCCGAGGCGAGGTGTATATGCCCATCTCCGCCTTCGAGGAGCTCAACGTACGCCAGGGGGAGGCCGGCCTGCGCCTCTTCGCCAACCCCCGCAACGCCGCCGCCGGCTCCGTTCGACAGAAGGACCCGGCCGTCACTGCCTCCCGCCGATTGGGGGTCTGGACCTACCAGATCGGCTACCTAAAGGGGGAGCGATCCTTCCGGAGTCATTGGGAGACCCTCGAGCATCTCCGGGAGCTGGGCCTGCCGGTCAACCCCGAGAGCCGGCCCCTCCCCGACCTGGCCGAGGTGGAGGCCTACGTCAAGCAGGCCGAGTCGGAGCGTCATGCTCGGGACTACGAGACCGACGGGGTGGTGATCAAGGCGGACGCCCTGGGCGAGCAGCGGGAGCTGGGCTTCACGGCCAAGAGCCCGCGATGGGCGATATCCCACAAGTTCCCTCCCGAGGAGCGGACCACGCGGCTGCGCGACATCCAGGTGAACGTGGGGCGCACCGGAGCCGTCACCCCCTTCGCCATGCTGGAGCCGGTCTTCGTGGGAGGGGCGACCATCTCCCTGGCCACCCTTCACAACGAGGACGAGGTGCACCGCAAGGACGTGCGGGTGGGCGACTGGGTGACGGTGCGCCGGGCAGGCGACGTGATCCCGGAGGTAGTGGGGCCGGTGGTCTCCCGCCGGACCGGCGAGGAGCGGGAGTGGCGCATGCCTGAGCGGTGCCCCTTCTGCAACAACCTCATCGTGCGCCCGGAAGGCGAGGCGGTGGCCCGCTGCACGGGTGGCTTCGACTGCCCGGCCCGCCTGCGCGAGTACCTGTTCCACTTCGTCTCACGCGGGGGAATGGACGTCGAGGGCTTGGGCTACCGGACCGTCGACCTGCTGCTTCGGGAGCGAATGATCGCCGACCCGGCCGACGTCTTCATGCTCGACCCTCGAGACCTGCTGCGCTTCGAGGGATGGGGCGAAGTGTCGGTGGGCAACCTGCGTCGCTCCATCGACAGGGCCCGGGATCGCCCGCTCCATCGCCTGTTGGTGGCCTTGGGGATCCCGCATGTGGGAGGCACGGTGGCCCGCCTGCTTGCCCGCCGGTACCGGAGCCTGGACAGGTTGCTGGCGGCCCCCGAAGAGGAGCTGGCCGCAAGCGAGGGGGTGGGGCCGGTGATCGCCCGTTCGGTCCGCCAATGGGCCGAGGACCCGGCCAACCGGGCGTTGGTGGAGAAACTGCGCGGCGCAGGCGTGCGCCTGGCCGACCCCCAGCCGGAAGGGGTGGACCAGCAGCTGCTCTCCGGGGTGACGCTGGTGATCACCGGGACACTCGACTCCCTGAGCCGGGAGGCGGCCAAGGCGGCGGTCGAGGAGCGGGGCGGCAAGGTCACCTCGTCGGTCTCCAACAAGACCACCGCCTTGGTGGTGGGCGAGTCGCCCGGCTCGAAGCTGCCCAAGGCGCAGCAGCTGGGCGTGCCCGTCATCGAGGAGGACGTTCTTCTTCGGTTGCTGGAGGAGGGACCGTCCGCCCTCCAGCAGCAGCCGCATGACGGCTGATGTGCGCATCGGGGAGCAGGCCGGCCGCAAGCCGGGCCCGCTTCCCCTCCTGCTAGTGGTGGCTACGGTGGTGGCGGCCGGCGTGGCATTCGCCGCGGTCCGGCCCCCTTCTGGCCTCACTCCGACCACCACCACACTCCCGGAGGAGTCTCCCCCCGTGCCGGCGCGCTTCGAGGACTGGCCCTCGCTGGTGATGATCTGGGAGGTGAGGGGACCGGTGCAGGAGGTGGACCCGTGCCGGACGGCCGGCCGGAACTGCTTCGTCCGGCTGGCCTGGGAAGCGGGGCCTCGCTGGTCGTTGGCCTTATCGGATACTCCCTTCTTCACCGAAGGTGACCCTCTACTCGTGGAGTGGCAGGGCGTCCGCTACTACGTCCAGGACGGGGTGGTGACGTCCCGGAGAGAGGGGGAGGGATTGCCGGCTCCGGTGACCGCCTGCCAGCGCCTCCTGGAGAGCTACCACGGGGGAGCGGAGGGGGAGGTGACCCGCCACAACGAGCAGTGGACCTCCGGCCGCCGGCTGCTCACCATGACCTCGGATGGGGAGACGGTGCAGTGCTTGCAACCGTGGGGGATTCCGCTCTACTACGCCGGTTCCGGACGAGTGTGGCAGCAGGCGCCTCTCGACTTCGGCGAGACCGTGCAGTTCCGCCCCCCGCGGGAGTCGGAGCTGGGCACCGGGCTGGTGCAGGGCCATGCCGTGGTGGACCCGGCCCCTTGCAGGAGCGGGGGGGCGCTCGCCTTCTCGGCCTCGCCGCCGGGGCAGTGGCTCACGGAGCTGGCCGGTCAGGGCGACTACCACGCCGTGCCGGCCGGATCTGGCATCGGCATCAGCGCCCGGGTGCTCACTCACGAGCGGCCCGTCTTCGCATGGGCGACGGCCGACGATCGCCGCTTGCTGCTACCCGGCATGAGAACCGCCCAGCTCGGCCAGGGTGTGCTGGTGGAGGAGGCCCTCGAGCCGTCCATCGTCTCCTTCGCGGCCGGCGGCCTGCGTATCTGGCTGGCGGTCCCCGACCACCTCGCCGGGAGCCGTTCCACCCAGGAGCGCATCAACGACGAGCTGCACGAGGTGGCTCTGGCCCTATTCCGGCAAGCCCACCGATCCCCTTACGTTGGGGCTCCGCCCGCCGGCCCGGGAACGCTTCTGCTGGAGCGGTACCAGCAGTATCCCCGTCTCGCGGTCGACCGCCTGCCGCCAGAGCTCGATGCCCGCCGGTCTGGTCCCGGTTTCGCCTCACAGACGGACCGCTGGCGAATACAGGCGGTCCCACTCACCTTCCTGCCCGATCGCCAGTTCTACCACCCTTCCCCGCCTCTCGATGACGGATCACCCGTCTGGTCACCCAACCTGGGAAAGGGCGAGCTCACCGTGCTGGCGGGAGGAGCCGTTCTCTCCGCCAAGGCCAGCTCGGAGGAGACCACCGAGGAGGAGCTGCGCCAAGCGGTGGCTCCCTTCGCCCGGGCCGCCAACCGCTGTCCATGGCTGGGCCTGCCGGCCCAGCCGGCCGGCTGACGCCTCCTCCCGGCCTCACTTCGCTCGGCTTGTCTCCCACAACGGGGGAGGGACAAGAGCGGCTCAGAAGACGCGGAAGCTCCAGTGGAACTCTCCCGGGTCGGGGAGCCCGGAGGTGCTGTCCCACGTGATGCGAACCGAGTGTTCGCCGGGGGTCCACAGGGTGAACAACCTCCCCGGGCCCGGGGACCACGAGTGCAGGCCGGTCGCCTCCACGTGATCGACCTCCGATTCGGGGATGCGCTGGCCGTCCACGAAGATCTCCACTCGGTAGCCAACCGGCATGTCGATCTCGAGGCGTGCCTGGCGCAGGACGGTCTCGCCGGGAAGGGGCGATACGCCCTCGACGGGTTCGGGGAGGCCGATGTCGCGGCCCTCGGGGGAGCCGAAGGCCAGCCCGATGGCCACCACCGCCACCAGGCCGAGGGCGAGCCCCACATAGATCAGGCGGTACTTGACGTCACTCACCGCCGCGATACTACGGGCGCCGGTGGTGCCTACTACGGTGGCGCCGTGCTGACCAACCCGGTCCTCGATGAGGTGGGTACCTATCCGATCACGGTGCTGCAGGAGAAGGCCCGGGCCATGCGAGCGGCCGGCCAACCCCTGATCGACTTCTCGATCGGCGACCCGATCGAGCCCACTCCGGAGTTCATTCGCCGGGCGCTGCAGCGAGCGGTGCCCGAGGTCTCCCAGTACCCGACGGTGTCGGGCCTGCACGAGTTGCGCCGGGCGGTTGCCGAATACGTGCGCCGGCGCCTGGGTGTGGCGGTGGACCCCGAGACGCAGGTGCTGCCCACCTCCGGCTCGAAGGAGGCCATCTTCAGCACCCCGCTGGCCTTCGTGGAGGCGGGGGCCGGGCAGGCGGTGATCTGGCCCAGTCCGGGATATCCCGTCTACCAGCGGGGCGCCCGCTTCGCCGGGGCGGAGCCCATGGCGGTGCCTCTGGAGGGGGATTTCGTGCTGCGCCCGGAGCAGGTTCCCGATGCCGCCTGGCGGAGAGCTCGACTGGTGTGGGCCAACTATCCGCACAACCCCACCGGAGCGGTCGCCGGCCGCCACCGGCTGGCAGCCCTGCTGGAGAGATGTCAAGAGCACGGCGCCCTGCTCCTCTCCGACGAGTGCTACCTGGACCTCTACGAGGCCCAGCCCCCGCCCTCCGCCCTGCAAGAGGCGGGCAGCGAGCTGGAAGGGTTGCTGGTCTACTTGAGCCTCTCCAAGCGCTCCGGGATGACCGGCTACCGAAGCGGCGCCATCATCGGCGAGGCGGCAGCCCTCGCCGCCCTCAAGAGCCTGCGCTCCTCGGTGGGCGTGGGCTCTCCCGAGTTCATCCAGGCGGCCGCCATCGCCGCCTGGTCGGACGATGCCCATGTGATGGAGCGGCGCTCGGCCTTCTCGGCAAAGCGGGCCGTGCTGCGCAAGGCCTTCGAGTCGCTTGGCTACCGGGTGGTGGCTTCCGAGGCCGGCATCTACCTGTGGGTGGAGGTGGGTGACGATGCGGCGGTAGCCGAGCGGCTGCTGCAAGAGGGCGTGGTGGTGTCGCCGGGACGCGTCTTCGGGCCCGGGGGCGAGGGATTCCTCCGCCTGGCGCTGGTGCCCAATGTGGAAGCCTGCGAGGCGGCCGTCGAGGTATTGCAAGGGTGCCTGGCGACAGGGAGCTGATCGAGAAGGCCTACGGGGACCCGGACCTCCTGGAGGAGGCCCGGGGGGCGGTGGAGCGCACCGTGGCCCTGCTCGATCGAGGCGAGCTGCGGGTGGCGGAGCGGGTGGGGGGCGAGTGGGTGGTGAACGAATGGGTGAAGCAGGCCGTGCTTCTCTACTTCCGCCTGTCGAAGCTGGAGACCTGGGAGTCCGGGCCGCTGGAGTTCCGCGACAAGGTCCCTCCCAAGCGAGGGCTGGCCGAGGCGGGGGTGCGGGTGGTGCCTCCCGGCACCATCCGCTACGGCGCCTTTTGCGAGCCGGGGGTGGTGGTGATGCCGGGCTACGTCAACATCGGCGCATGGGTGGGTTCCGGCACCATGGTGGACACCTGGGCCACCGTAGGGTCGTGCGCCCAGGTGGGGCGCGACGTCCACATCGCCGGCGGCGTGGGCATCGGGGGGGTGCTGGAGCCGCCCTCTGCCCGGCCGGTGATCATCGAAGACGGCTGCTTCATCGGCAGCCGCTGCATCCTGGTGGAAGGCGTGCTGGTCGAAGAGGAAGCGGTGCTGGCGCCCAATGTCTCGCTCACCGCCAGCGTGCCGGTGATCGACGTCACCGGCGATCAGCCGGTGGAGTACCGGGGACGGGTGCCGGCCCGCTCGGTGGTGGTCCCCGGCACGCGACCGAGGAAGTTCCCCAGCGGCACCTATCAGCTGGCCTGTGCCCTCATCATCGGGCGCCGCTCGGAGTCGACCGATCGGAGAACCTCCCTCAATGAGGCGCTGCGCGTCTTCGAGGTGCCCGTGTGACCGACCTCACCGTCCCCATGGGCCTCACGGATACGCTGGTCGAACTGGTCGACATCCCTTCCGTCACCGGCCACGAGGGCCGCATCTGCACCTACCTGGCGGAGCGCTTGCTGCCCTCCTGGGGCATGGAGGCGGTGGAGAGGATCGGCAACAGCCTGCTGGTCGGCCGCCGCACCGGTCGACCCATCATCGCTGTCGTTGGGCACATCGACACCGTTCCCGAGCAGGGCCAGGGAGCGGCGCGGGTGGAGGACGGGAGGCTGTTCGGCTTGGGGGCGTCGGACATGAAGGCGGGGGTGGCGGTGATGGTCCACCTGCTGGAGGACGAGGTTCTCCGAGCCGGCCCTTACGACCTGGTGGCGGTCTTCTACGACGGGGAGGAGGGCCCCGCCGACCGCAACGGCCTGGGCCGAGTGCTGGAGCTGGCCACCTGGCTGTCCGAGGCCGAGCTGGGGGTGGTGCTGGAGCCGACCGACCTGGAGCTGCAGCTCGGGTGCCTGGGCTTCCT
Source organism: Actinomycetota bacterium (assembly GCA_030776765.1). GTDB lineage: Bacteria > Actinomycetota > Acidimicrobiia > Spongiisociales > JALYHC01 > JALYHC01. The sequence continues at coordinate 19,134 of JALYHC010000052.1, forward strand.
CAATGCCCGGGTCAC
>JALYHC010000053.1 GCA_030776765.1 Actinomycetota bacterium
GGGCGGGTGGGAGGCCTGCACGAAGCAGTGGCGGTCCACGACGTGGCCCGGGAGGCGGCAGTCCCGGTGTGGTGCGGGGGGATGCTCGAGTCGGGGATCGGGCGGGCCCACAACGTGGCGCTGGCCACCCTTGCCGGCTTCACGCTCCCCGGAGACCTCTCGGCTTCGCAGCGCTACTGGGACCGGGACCTGGTGGATCCCCCGTGGATGCTCCACGACGGCCACCTGCAAGCTCCCGAGGGCCCCGGCATCGGCGTCGAAGTCGACGAGGAGTACCTCGAGCGGGTGACGGTGCGCCGGACGGTGCTGCCATGATGGTGGAGGAGCTCGTCTCGCTGGACGACCTGGAGGCGTCCCGACGCCTCCAGGAGGCGGTGTGGGGGATCCCGACCGAGGAGACCGTACCGGTGCACGTGCTGGTGGCCGCCCGCCACGCGGGCGGGCTGGTGGCCGGTGCCCGCCACGAGGGGCGGCTGGTGGGCCTGGCCTTCGGCATGGCGTCTTGGCTGGAGGGCCGCCCGGGCCATCATTCGCACATGCTCGGGGTGCTCGCCTCTCACCGGCAGCGAGGGGTAGGGGCCGCCCTGAAGTGGTTCCAGCGGGATTGGTGCCTGCGGCGGGCCATACCGGTGGTTCGTTGGACGTTCGATCCCCTCCAGGCCGGCAACGCCCACTTCAACCTCAACAAGCTGGGGGCAACGGCCTCCGAGTACCTGGTCGACGTCTACGGCCCGCTGCATGGGCCCCTCAACCAGGGGATCGCCACCGACCGCCTCCTGGTGGAATGGGAGCTGGCCTCCGAGCGGGCTGGCGCCGCGGCGGAGGGCCACCCTGCGCGGCAGCCCCCGCCCGGGCCGCTGGTCACTCCCCTCGAGAACGGTGTCCCGGGGGGCGTCGTCGACCGCCACGATCCGGTGGTGGAAGTTGCCGTGCCCGAGTCGCTGCAACGCCTCCTGGCCCACAATCCGCCTGCGGCGGCCCGCTGGCGCCTGCTGGCGCGAGAGGCCCTGCTGCTCTACCTCGGCAGGGGTTACCGGGCCGAGGCGTTCCGTCGGCGACCGTACCCGGCCATCGTCCTGGTCCGCTGCCCCCAGCCCACAGGTGCAGCCTCGGCCCCGGTGCTCCCCAGGGAAAGCGTGTAACGTGAAGGCTCGACCGGGACTCTTCCCGAGAAGGTCCCCCACAGCCACCTAAAGAGAACGGTGAAGAAGGGCAACAGCTCTCCACTGGCGGATCTCCGCCGATACGCCGAGTTCCTGGCGGCCACGATCGACGCCGACGAAGCCCGCCGGGCCGTCGCCTCCGCCATCGGCCGGGTGCCGCTTCGCTCCATTCGCTGGCGAGCACGGATCGCCGCCACCCTTGCCGCCCTGGTCACTCTGGCGGGAGCCAACGCCGGACTGGCGGTCGCCTCCGATAGCGCGGTGCCGGGAGACGAGCTCTACTTCTTCAAGCGAGCCTACGAGCGAGTGGGACCGGTGATCGGCTTCGAGGTCGATCCCGCATCGGAGCGGCTGGAGGAGGCGGTGGTGCTGGTCCATCGCGGAGACGTCCCCCGTTCCCTCTCCCTCACAGGAGAGGCACTGGCCAACTTCGAGGACGTCACCGACTTCCAGGACGCTCGCCAGGCGCTGCAAGACGCCGTCGAGGAGGCCCGCCTGCTTCATGGGACGCTCGGCACGGTGATGTCAGTCGACTTCCGCCGAGACGCCCGCGACTTGGTAGACATCGCCGGGTCGATGGTCCAGGCGAGGCGGGAGGGCCAGGACCTGGCCCAGTACGTCGAGCACCTCTACCTCTCGGCCCGCCGGGTGGCGGACCAAGCGAGAACCCTGCGGGTGAGCACTCCCGAGGGTCAGCAGGAACAGTCTCCACCGGCCCAGCCGGGCGACTCATCTGGTCCCCGGCCTTCCCCCGGCCTTGGTAGCGGGCCGTCCATCTGGTAGTAAGCGTCGGTGAAGCCAGACCCTGCTCCCGACCGAAGCCCGCCGCTATCCTCGGAGGACCCGGCGCCCCTCACCCAGGAGACAGGCCGCCGGCACGAGAGCAGCCCCGCCGGTCGTCACCGAGCCCCCGCCTGGCCGCCGATCGAATCCCTGGTAGTCCGGGCTCGAAGCGGGGACTTGCACGCACTGTCGAAGCTGCTAGCTGCCGGTTACCCGCGTCTCCTGGCTTTCTTCCGTGCGTCCGGTATCGGGCCGAGTGAAGCCGACGACCTGGCCGCCGACACGCTGGAGTCGCTTCTCCGTCACCTCCCAGCCCTCCGGCGCTCGGCCTCGTTCGAAGCCTGGTTCTGGTCTATCGCCCGCACCCGACTGAGAAGCTGGATCAGAAAGAACCGGAGGCCCAGCCGGCATGAGCCCATCTCCCCCGGCCCGCTCGGCCCCGGGGAGCTGGTGGAGCTGGCCGACGAGCACGCCCGGGTGCGGGGTGCCCTTCGCCGGCTGCCACCCCGAGATCGGGAGCTTCTTTGGCTGCGCGAGGTGGAGGACCTCTCCTACGAGGAGATCGGCGGCCAGTTCCGAATGGCTCCGGGTGCCGCCCGGGTCGCCTGCCATCGGGCTCGCCAGCGCCTCGAAGAGGCCTACCGGCACCTGGAGGAGGGCGGCTGAGCCTCGAAGCCGATGCCGCCGCTCGTCACCAGCAGCTCCAATCCACGGGTGAAGGCTCTGGTGCGGCTGCGCAACCGCCGCCACCGGGATGGGACCGGACGCTTCCTCGTTGAGGGCTACCGGGAGCTGGCGCGTGCCCTAGAGGCGCAGATCGAGCTCGAGGAGCTCTATTACTGTCCTCCGCTCTTCCTGGGCGAGAACGAGCCCGGGTTGCTCGAGAGAGCGGAAGTCGCCGGGGCCGCGCTCGTCGAGCTGGGCGAGTCCGCCTTCCGCCGGGCGTCCTTTCGCGACCGGCCGGAAGGGCTGCTCGGCGTGGCGCGCCAGTTCGGGATTGGTCTCGAGCTCTTGCGGCCGGGGGCCAATCCGCTGCTCCTGGTGGTGGAGTCGATCGAAAAGCCCGGGAACCTGGGCACCATGCTGCGTACCGCCCACGCAGCCGGTGCCGACGGAGTGCTGGTGTGCGACCCTGCCACCGATGTTTTCAACCCCAACGTGGTGCGGGCGTCCATCGGAGCCCTCTTCCTGATGCCCCTGGCCATCGTCACCTCCGAAGAGGCACAGGCCTGGCTGCGTGACCGAGATATCGGCTCCTTTGCCGCCACCCCATCCGCCCAGCTCCGGCATTGGGAGGCCGACTACCGGGCAGGCTCGGCGTTGGTGGTGGGAAGCGAGCAGTACGGGCTCTCCACTGGGTGGCTCCAGGGGGCTTCTCAGCGGGTGCGCATCCCCATGCAGGGCCAGGCAGACAGCCTCAACGCCGCCATGGCGGCCGGCATCCTGCTGTTCGAGGCGCTCCGCCAGCGCCATCGAGCGAAGGTGCCATAGCGGTATGAGGGAGGCACGCCACACCGCTCAACGGGCCATGGCCGCCGAGGGTCTCGCCCCCCACGCCTGGTCGAATGAGCCCGGGTATCGGTACGGTCCCCACGCTCATCCCTATCACAAGATCCTCTACTGCGTCGCCGGGTCGATCACCTTCCACACCACCACCGGGGACGTCGAGTTGACACCGGGCGACCGCCTCGACCTGCCGCCGGGTACGGAGCATTCGGCAACGGTGGGCCCGGAGGGCGTGACCTGCCTGGAGGCGCAGCGATGAGCCCTCCACACGCACCCTCACCGGCTTCGGCACCAATAGACCCTCGTCTCGTAGAGCAGCACGATCTGCTCCTGCCCCCCCGTGGCGGGATGAGTGGCGAGCAGCTCCCCAACCCGATCCAGCACCTCCTGCCGTTGCGCTTCCGGCATGGCCCCGATGAAGCTCAGCGAGGCGACCTGGGCCTGGATGGTCTGGGGGCGGGCCACCTGGCGGTGAGGAAAGGAGCGCTCCTGGAGGGCGGTGAACAGCTCCGTCTCCTCGAAGGACCGACGCCACAGACCTGAGCCGTAGCGATGAGCGGGAGACCGGGCCCCGGCTGGCTCATCGATGATCTCGTAGAGACGAGCCACCCAGTCGACCGAGCGGTCCCGCACGTTCCACATCAGGCCCAGCCCGCCGCTGGTGGGCCCTCGCAGGACGCGATGAATCTCTCGCAAGGTGGCGTGGGAGGCGAACCAGTGGAAAGCCTGCCCGCACACCACCACGTCCACTGAGGCATCGGGCAAGGGGATGGCTTCGGCGGTCCCCTGGCGCACCTCGGCCTGCGGCACCATCTCGACCAGCTTGCGCCGCATGCCCTCCAGGGGCTCGACGGCCACGATGGTGGCGCCGGTACCGAGGAAGCTGCGAGCCAGCTTTCCGGTCCCCGCCGCCAGGTCGACAAGCACGCTGCCGCCGTCGATCCCCAGCTGCTCCACCAGGAAGTCGATGGCGGAGGACGGATAGCCGGGGCGCCCGCGCTCGTAGGCGTCGGCGGCGCCCTCGAAGCCGAGCGCCGCCAGTACAGCCATCGGGTGGAGGTCTCGCTCGTCCATCCATGCATTCTATCTGCCCTAGGTGCTTGACATCGAACGTACGTTCGACGTACCTTCATTCGGCGATGAGCAGCCGCGCCGGGCAGGTCAGCTTCGAGGACCTCGGCACCCCGCTTCACCAGGTCGCCTTCTGCGTCCTCGACCTGGAGACCACCCGGAGGACCCCCGTCGGGCTGGGCCATCACCGAGCTGCGGGCGCTGGCTTCCGTGCGCCCAGACTCGGCAGGGAGAGGGGATCCTGGTGGATCGGGGAAGGCTGGTGGCCTCCTGGCAGGACGGCCGGCCATCCCACCTCCTCCAATCCCTCGCTCCATCGCGGGGCTCACCAGTC
>JALYHC010000054.1 GCA_030776765.1 Actinomycetota bacterium
GTCGAGCTCGGCCCCCGACTCGTCCAGAACGAACAGGCGGCCGCACCCCTCGCTCTCCTCCGTCACCACGAATCGGCCGGTTGCGTACGAGACGCGGGTGGCGGTCCGCGCCGGCACCCCCACTTGCGCCACTCGACGGAGCAGCTTGCCGTCGAGGTCGTGCAACTGAAGGTACTCTGCCTCCTGCTCCCGGACCATCTGGGTGAGCACGAGTACCGGGCTCCCTTCGATCTCGGCCACCTGATGGATCGAGCCCACAAATCTGCCGCCCTCATCAGGCAGAATGGTGCGGGGCTCCTCGCCGGCAGGCAGCCACATCACCTCGCTGCCTTCTTCCTCCTCTTGCCGGGTCTCTGTCTCCCCGGTCTCCCCCACCACCCCGCCCTGCCCGTCGCCCACCGCCACCGAAACGGCCTGCTCCTGGAGGGCGTAGGGGCCGTCACCCAGCAGCACCCCCCGGTCGCTTCCGATCAGCACGTCGGGGGCCTCCGCCGGGAAGGCCATGGGAGACGGGCCCGTGAAGGTGGTGGAGAAGGTGGTGGAGGAGGTTGGTGGGGATGGGCCCATGGGAGTGGTGGAGGGGAGGGTGGTGCCCATGGGAGCAGACGAGGTGGCGACGGTCGACGAGGTGGGGCTGGTGGGAGGGGCGGCCGACAAGCTGGTTGGCGGCGTCCCGCCTGTTGAACCGTCACAGCCGACGACGCCGAGGAGGAGGATCACGAGTGACCCCATCGTCCGCCTCAGCGTGCCTCCTTTCCCCATGATGTGCCCAGTCTTGCAGCTCGGGGCTGGGGGCTGTTGGGCGGCTCCGGAACTCCTTTGACCCTTTCGTCGCCACCCCGCTATACTGACGGGCCGTGGTTTCGCGCCCATAACCCCCTCTCTGGAGGGCCCCCGGCGTACTGACCCGAGCCGGGACCAGGCCCCTGAGGCGGGTCAGAAACGGGTCGGCGATTCGGTCCGAGGACCGGGCGCCGATTTTCGCGTGTAGGCGGGAATTTAGGGCCGTTCAGCGCGGAGCCGGAGGAGTTGCCCCCTCTCCGACCTCTCCCGGAGGGCGGACAGAAGACCGGAAGGGGGCGGAAGAAGACTAAAGGAAGGAAGCCGTTGCCCACCACCGAGCAGCTGGTCAGAGAGGGCCGCCAGACGAAGGCCAAGAAGGAGAAGACCCCAGGACTGGGCGGGGCGCCCCAGCGCCGGGGGGTGTGCACCCGCGTCTACACCATCACCCCCAAGAAGCCCAACTCGGCGCTTCGCAAGGTGTGCCGGGTGCGCCTCACCTCGGGCATGGAGGTCACCTCATACATCCCCGGAGAGGGCCACAACCTCCAGGAGCACTCGATCGTGCTGGTGCGAGGTGGCCGGGTGAAGGACTTGCCGGGCATCCGGTACAAGGTGGTGCGGGGCACCCTGGACGCCGCCGGCGTGCAGGGGCGCAGGAAGGCCCGTTCCCGCTATGGGGCCAAGAAGGGGTCGTAGGCATGCCTCGCCGAGGAGCCGCCGAGAAGCGTGAGATCGCAGCCGACCCGGTCTTTCGCAGCATCCTGGTCACCCAGGTGGTCAACAAGGTGCTGCAGCGGGGCAAAAAGGAGACCTCGCGCCAGATCGTCTATGACGCCCTGGAGATGATCGAGCGGCGCACGGGACAGGACCCGTTGCAGATCCTCAAGCGAGGGGTGGACAACATCCGCCCCCAAGTCGAGGTCCGCTCCCGGCGGGTGGGCGGCTCGTCCTACCAAGTGCCGATGGAGGTGCGTCCACGTCGGGCCAGCACGCTGGCCGTACGGTGGTTGGTGAGCTTCGCCCGCCGGCGCAAGGAGCACACCATGGCCCAGCGCCTGGCAAACGAGATCATGGACGCCGCCAACAACAGCGGGGCGGCAGTGAAGCGCAAGGAAGACGTCCACAAGATGGCGGAGTCCAACAAGGCCTTCGCCCATTACCGGTGGTGACTCCAACCCCGACCCTCCCGCGCAGGCAGTGGAGGGACCAGCGGGGGAAGAAGTAGAGAGAAGACATGGCGAGCAGAGAGAGAAGAGGAAACGAGCAGCTGGCGCATCTACGCCAGTGGCCGCTGAGCCGGACCCGCAACATCGGGATCATGGCCCACATCGACGCGGGCAAAACCACCACCACCGAGCGGATCCTCTACTACACCGGCAAGACCTACAAGATGGGGGAGGTCCACGAAGGCGCCGCCGTCATGGACTGGATGGAGCAGGAAAAGGAACGGGGCATCACCATCACCTCGGCGGCCACCACCTGCTTCTGGAAAGACCACTGGATCAACATCATCGACACTCCCGGCCACGTCGACTTCACCGTGGAGGTGGAACGGAGCCTGCGGGTGCTGGACGGGGCGGTGGCCATCTTCGATGCGGTGGCAGGGGTGGAGCCGCAGTCGGAGACCGTGTGGCGACAGGCCGACCGCTACCGGGTGCCTCGCATCTGCTTCATCAACAAGATGGACCGCATCGGCGGAGACTTCTCCATGTCGGTGCGGTCGATCGCCTCCCGCCTCCAGGCCCATCCGGTGGCCGTGCAGCTCCCGATCGGCTCCGAGAACGACTTCCGGGGCGTTATCGACTTGGTGGAGATGCGAGCCCATATCTGGCCGGACGGCACCGGAGAGCGCTGGGAGAGCGTCCCCATCCCCCCCGAGCACGAGGACCTGGCCCACGAATGGCGGGGCAGGCTGCTCGAGGCGGTGGCCGAGGTGGACGAGAAGCTGCTCGAGAAGTACCTGGAAGAGCTGGACATCTCGCCCGACGAGATTCGCTCGGCTCTACGCGCCGGTACCCTCGACCGGGTCTTCACGCCGGTGCTGTGCGGCTCGGCCTTCAAGAACAAGGGCATCCAGCCCCTGCTGGACGCCGTCGTGGCTTACCTGCCCAGCCCGGCCGACCTTCCACCGGTGAGCGGCTTCCGGCCGGACGACGAGGAGGAGGTCGAGGTACTACAGCGCAAGCCGCAAGACAGCGACCCCTTCTCAGCGCTGGCTTTCAAGATCACCGGTGATCCATACGTAGGCAAGCTGACCTTCTTTCGCGTCTATTCGGGCCACGCCTCCAAGGGAAGCGCCCTCCTCAATGCCGTGAACGGCAAGAAGGAGCGGCTGGGCCGGCTGCTGCGGATGCACGCCAATCACCGGGAGGACATCGAAGACATCTTCACCGGCGACATCGTGGCGGCGGTGGGGTTGAAGACCACCACCACCGGTGACACGCTATGCGATCCCGAGGCGCCCATCCAGCTCGAGTCGATGAGCTTCCCGGCGCCGGTGATCGCGGTGGCCATCGAGCCCAGGACAAAGGTCGACCAGGAGAAGCTGGGAGAGGCCCTGCACCGGCTGGCCGACGAGGATCCCACCTTCCTGGTGCGGTCCGACGAGGAGACCGGTCAAACCATCATCTCCGGCATGGGTGAGCTCCACCTCGACGTGCTGGTGGACCGCTTGGTGCGCGAGTTCGGCGTGAGCGCCAACGTGGGGCGCCCCCAGGTGGCCTACCGGGAGACCATTCGCCGACCGGTAGAGAAGGTGGAGGGCCGCTACGTGCGCCAGACGGGAGGCCGCGGCCAGTACGGCCACGTGGTCATCAATCTGGAGCCAACCGGCCCGGGCGGCGGCTACCAGTTCGTGGACAAGATCACCGGGGGCACCGTCCCCAAGGAGTACATCCCTTCAGTGGACAGCGGGATCGAGGAGGCCCTGCAGTCGGGCGTGCTGGCCGGCTATCCCCTGGTCGATGTACGGGCGGTGCTGGTGGACGGCTCCTATCATCCGGTCGACTCTTCCGAGATAGCCTTCCGGATCGCCGGGTCGATGGCCGCCCAGGAGGCGGCCAAGCGGGCGGGGCTCTCGCTTCTGGAGCCGGTGATGAGGGTCGAGGTGGTCACCCCGGAGGAGTACATGGGGGACGTGATCGGCGATCTGTCGGCGCGCCGCGGCCACATCGAGGAGATGAGCCAGCGGGCCAACACCAAGGTGGTGCGAGCCCTGGTGCCCCTGGCGGAGATGTTCGGTTATGCAACCGACCTGCGGTCGAGGACCCAAGGGCGAGCCATCTACACCATGGAGTTCCACTCCTATCAGGAGGTGCCCGAGCAGCTCGCCCAGGAGATCGTCTCTCGTGTGCGGGCCGTGTAGGCAGGCAAAGGGAATCAAGGAGAGGACATGGGCAAGCAGAAGTTTGAGCGCACCAAGCCGCACCTCAACATCGGCACCATCGGGCACATCGACCACGGCAAGACCACCTTGACGGCCGCCATCACCCGGGTGCTGCACGACCGCAACCCCAACGTGCAGTTCACCCCCTTCG
>JALYHC010000055.1 GCA_030776765.1 Actinomycetota bacterium
GGCCATAGACTTCCTCGCCACAACTCCCCGGTCGCCCTCGACACCATCGAGGTCGAGGTGGACCGCTACATCGGCTGGCCGGGTCAGGCTCTGGCCTACAAAATCGGGCAGCGGGAGATCCTTCGCCAGCCCGAGGAGGCGCGGGCGGCGATGGGCAAGGCGTTCGACATCAGGGGCTTCCACGACGCGGTGCTCACGTCCGGCACCCTCACGCTGCCGCTCTTGCGGGAGCTGGTGGATGACTGGGTTGGCGGAGAGGGAGGGATTTGAACCCTCGAGGGAGCCTTCAAGCCCCCTAATCGCTTAGCAGGCGATCGCCTTCGACCACTCGGCCACCTCTCCCTGTCTTCGGTCTAACGGTACCCCCTCCCTGGCCCTCCCCCGCAAGCGGAGGAGGGAGAAGAGCGGAGGGAGTGGGATTCGAACCCACGGGGCCCGAGGGCCCAGTGGTTTTCAAGACCACCGCCTTCGTCCTCTCGGCCATCCCTCCGGAAGCTGCGGAGGGAGTGGGATTCGAACCCACGGGGGCACGAAGCCCCACGGCATTTCGAGTGCCGCGCACTAGGCCGGACTATGCGATCCCTCCGGGCTGGGAATTGTACTCAGGCCCGTCGTCCCTGGAAGAAGCGCCGTAAGAGGGCGGCGCATTCCTCCTCCCGCACGCCGGCCACCAGCTCACAGCGGTGATTGAGGCGCCGATCTTGGGGGATGTTGTAGAGGCTCCAGGCGGCGCCTGCCTTCGGGTCGGCGGCACCGTACACGATGCGCTCCAAGCGAGCGGCAACGCCCGCTCCGGCGCACATCGCGCACGGCTCTAGGGTCACCACCAGCGTGTGTCCCTCCAGGCGCCAGTCGCCCCGGGCCCGAGCGGCAGCCGACAGCACCAGCACCTCGGCATGAGCGGTGGGATCGCCGCGCGCCTCCCGCCGGTTGTGGTCGGCGGCCACCACCTCGCCGCCGGGTCCCAAGAGGACCGCCCCCACCGGCACGTCACCGTGCTGCAAGGCTTGCTCGGCCTCGGACAGGGCAAGCTTCATCACCAACTCGAATGTCTCCATCTCTGCCTGCGCTTTACACTGACTGGAGGAGGGATCGCATAGTCTGGCCTAGTGCGCACGCCTGGAGAGCGTGTAGGCGGTCATCGCCGCCTCGAGGGTTCAAATCCCTCTCCCTCCGCTCCGGGTCCCGCCAGTCCGGCATCCCCGCCGCTCCTGGCTACCATGGTCCCCGACCGTGCTAGGTGGGGTGCTAGGGGTGCCCTCTGCCCGAAATCCTCTCTAGGCGGGGCTGAACTCCCTGCCTGAGGGCGACTGGCTTTCGGGGCAGCGCCGGGCACGTGGTGTTGAAGGCCGGGTCCTGCGCGGCGGGGCTCTGTGAACCGGGTCAGGTCCGGAAGGAAGCAGCCCTAAGCGGTCCGCCCCGGGTGCCGCAGGGGTGCCTGGCCGGAGCCGGCGGCCCGGGACGCGCCGCGAGTCGGCGTCCGACGGCGGGGTGCACGGTCACTTCCGCAATACGGCCCCATAGACGAAGCCCCATGGGCCCATCCGCCAGACACGCTCGAGATGAAGCGGGGCGCCGACGAAGAGCGCTTCCGGCTGTGGGTACTTGTCCAGTGAGCGGTGGAGGTAGCCATACTCGCGGCGAGCACCGATGGAGGCGCCGGCCAGGGGCAGCACCACCGCCGTTGCCAGTTGGTGGACGCGGCGGGCCACGCCGGATGGCGGACGGCCCAAGTCGACGACCACGAAGGCACCACCGGGCCGCAGCACCCGGGCCACCTCCTGCAGGGCAGCGCTGAGGGAGTCGAGGTTGCGCAGCACATAGGCCGAGAAGGCCCCGTCGAAGCTCTCGTCGCCGAACGGCAGGGCCTCGCCGAGCGCCGCCACTCGCAGTCGGGCCGGGTTGAGCGCCAGCATCTCCAGGGCCGGGTCGAGGGCGACCACTTCTCGACTGCCGAAGACGGGAGCGGCGGCGCCGGTGCCGGCGCCCAGGTCGAGGAGGCGCCCGGGCGGCAGATGGACTGCGCCGGAGCGACGCCAGGCTTGCTCCCGCCCCAGGGAGAGGATGCGGTTGAGGAGGTCGTAGCGGCCGGCGATGTGGGAGAAGATCTCCCGGGTGCTCACCGCCGGATCTCGTCGAAGCCCAGGTGGGGCCGAAGCGCCTCGGGCACCGCCACGGAGCCGTCCTCCCGCTGGTAGTTCTCCAGGATGGCCAGCAGCGTGCGGCCCACCGCCACTGCCGTCCCGTTCAGGGTGTGCACCATGCGGTTCTCCTCTTCGGCTCGATAGCGGATGTGCAGGCGGCGGGCCTGGTAGTCGGTGGTGTTGGAGCAGGAGGTGATCTCTCGGTAGGCACCCTGCGAGGGGATCCAAGCCTCGATGTCGTACTTCTTGGCGGCGGCTGGGCCGAGGTCGCCGGTACAGACGTTGACCACCCGATAGGGGATGCCCAGCGCCTGCAGCAGCGCCTCTTCCAGGGAGAGGAGGAACTCGTGCTCCTCCAAGGACCGGTCGGGATGGCAGAAGGAGAACATCTCCAGCTTGTCGAACTGGTGCACCCGGAAGATGCCCCGCGTGTCCCGCCCGTAAGTCCCCGCTTCCCTGCGGAAGCAGCTGGAGAAGCCGCTGTAGCGCAGTGGGAGGGCCTCCTCGGGGAAGATCTCATCCATGTGCATGGCGGCCAGGGACACCTCGGACGTCCCTACCAAGAACAGATCGTCCTGCTCGACGGCGTACACCTGGTCCCGGTCCCGGGGGAAGAACCCGGTGCCGAACAGGCCTTCCTCCCGTACCAGCACGGGGGGCACCACCGGCACAAAGCCTTCCTGCACCAGTCGGTCGAGGGCCCAACGCACCAGGGCGAGCTCCAGCTGGACGGCCTCCCGAGCCAGGTAGGCGAAGCGGGAGCCCGAGACCTTCGTGGCTCGTTCCATGTCGATGACGCCGAGGGCCTCCCCCAGCTCCAGGTGGTCCCGAACGGGAAAGTCGAAGCGGCGCGGCTCCCCCCACCGCTTGATCTCGACGTTGTCCTGCTCGCCCTCTCCCATCGGGACCGAATCGTCGGGCAGGTTGGGGACTCGAGACCACACCTGCTCGAATCGGCCGTCGAGGTCCTCGGCCAGCCCGATCGACTGCTTGTAGTCCTCCGACAGTTGTCCGGCCCGGCTGATGGCCTGCTGCTTCTCGTCACCGCGGGAGGAGGCGATCTGCTTGCCGAGCCGGCGCTGCCCGGCCCGCAGGCTCTCCGCCTCCGCCCTCACCTCCCGCCGGCGCCGATCCAGCTCGCGGAGCTCGTCGACGTCGATGTCCTCGATCCCGCGGCGACGAAGGGCCTCTTCGAGCAGCCCGGGCTGCCGGCGGAGGATGGAGGCGTCGATCACCCGCTCTCGCGGATGAAGCTCAGCTCCTGGGTGTTGTCCTCCAACGCCACCTCCCCCTCCACCGGATCGACGGTCACGAGCAGTCGAGAGGGCTGCCCGGGAGAAGCACCGATGCTCTCGAAGGTGAGCGTCTTGCTGGCGCCCGGTTCCAGCTCCTCGACTACCTCTCGGCCCTCGAAGGGAGGGGTGCCTTCCCCACGCTCGAGGCGCAAGGACACCACCAGGCCGGTCTCGGTCTGGTTCCCCAAGTTGATCACTCCTACCTGCACGTCGAGAGGTGCGAGCGACGGGACGAGCGGTATGCCATCCCGCTCCCCGATGGGGCCCGGCTCCAGACGCACCATCGCCAGGGCCACGTCCCGGCGGAGGGCCAGCTTCTCAGACCCGCCTGCCCGCTCGACGATGCCTTGGGAAGAAAAGACTGGAGAGGGCTCGGAGGGAAGGAACCTGACCTCCGGCAGCTCGGCGCTCTCCACGTCCAGGTCCTGTCGCAACTGGGCGGCCAGCTCTCGGAAGCGCCCATAGGCCCGGTCGCCAACCCCGAGATCGGCCAGCGCTCCCTGCAACTCCAGGGATCCGGATGGGTCCTCGGGCTGGTCGACGACCACCAGCAGCGCTCGCCTGAAGCGGGCCAGGCCGTCCCGCCATGAGGTGAGCGCCACGCTCAGGAAGCCGTGAGCCTCCGCCACGCTCTCGGGACGCTCGTCGGCGGGCGGCAGGGAGGTCACCGCCTCGGCGGTCCTCTCCTCCAGCTCGCTCAAGGTGGCGATCAGGGCAGGCCGCTCCACCTCCCCCACTCGCACCACCAGGTCCTGGAAGGAGGAAGCCAGCCTGGCCTCGGTGTCGGCCACTGAACGAGCCCCGTCCACATAGGCGGCCAGGGTACGCGTGTCGCTGCGCACCACCCCCATGCTGAGGAAGGACAGTCCCACCACGGTGAGGAGCACAGCCGACCAGAAGCCGCGGCGCCGCCGACGGCGCGAGGTCCAGGAAGTTGCCATGGTGGGCGAGGGGGGAGTTGAACCCCCACGGGCTCATCGCCCACAGGATCCTGAATCCTGCGCGTCTGCCAATTCCGCCACTCGCCCGGAACCCGGGATCGTACCACGGGTGGTCTCCAGCCCCCTATGGGGGCGCAGACACTGCCTCCGTGGGGAGGGAGAAGAGGGCGGGATACACTTCCCCAACTGTGAAGAGGGTACGGGGCCTCGAACGCCGGCTGGAGCAACTGGTGGAAGGGCTGGCCGGCCGGGTTTTTCGTGGCCGGCTGCACCCGGCCGAGCTGGGAGCCCGCCTGGTTCGGGAAGCCGACCTGGCCAGCTTCCAAGGTGAAGCCGGACCCACCGTCCCCAACCTGTACACCCTTCGGGTACACCCACGGGAGCTGGGCGAAGAGAGCCTGGCCGCCCCCCTGGGCCGCCAGCTGGCGGCCTTGCTGGAGTCGGCAGCCATCGAACGCGGCTGGCGCCTGGAGGGACCGGTGGAGGTGTTGATCGAGGCAGACGAGCGATTGCCGGCCGGGGGCTTGGAATGCCATGGCGAGGTGCGTCCCGGCACCTTGGTTCCCTGGGCTTACCTGAGAACCGTGGACGGCGCCCACCACCTGGCTCTCCGCCACAACCGGGCGCTGGTCGGCCGCTCCACCACCATGGACGTGGTGGTTCCCGAACCCGAGGTGTCGAGGGCGCACGCCCTCATCTGGCGGGAGCAAGAAGGGGGGTGGATCATGGATCTCGACTCCTCGAACGGCACCTACGTGGATGGGGCGGCGGTCACCCGACCAACCCCCATCTATCCCGGTTCTCTCGTATCCTTTGGATCGGCCAGGTTCAAGTACCAACCCGCCTAGGAGATCGGTGCCCGTCCTCTTCCTCAACCTCCTCAAGCTGATCTTCATCGCCCTGATCTACCTGTTCCTCTGGCAGGTGGCGAGAGCCATCGGCGCCCACCTGGCGAGCAGCAGCGAGCCGGCCGGGCGACGCCGCAGCGGGAATCGCATGGTGATCGTGCGCTCCGACTCCCAAGCCGGCTTGAACTTCCCGGTGCGTGACGGGGTGGTGCTGGGGCGAAGCCCGGAGGCGGACGTGGTGCTGGAGGACGCCTATGCTTCTGAGTTCCACCTGCGACTGGTCGCCAAGGACGGAAGGGTGGTGCTTCATGACCTCGGCAGCACCAACGGCACCTACGTCAATGGGCGGCGGGTCACCAGTCCACTGGCCCTGAGCAAAGGGGACGCCGTGCAGGTGGGCAAGACGGTGATGGAGATGCGATGACCTACACGTGGTCCACCGCCACCCACCCCGGGCTGGTCCGCCGGGAAAACGAGGATGCCGTGTATCCCGGATCAAGCGGGAAGGCAGCCGGCCCGGTCCTGGTGGCGGTCGCCGATGGCATGGGAGGACACGCCGCCGGGGACGTGGCCAGCCGCCTGGCGATCGAGGCGGCGGTCTCGCTGAGCGCCCAGCCCGAGGAGCGGGTGACGGCCGCCAACCGGGCGGTCGTGCAGGCCTCGCTCCACCAGCCCGAGCTGGCCGGCATGGGAACGACGCTCACCTTGGCCTCCCTGGAGGCCGACGGTCGGCTCACCATCGGTCACGTGGGCGACAGCCGGGCTTACCTGTGGCGCCATGGGGAGCTGCGCCAGCTCACCACCGACCACTCCCTGATGGCGGAGTACCTGGCGGCCGGGCGGATCGGTCCCGAGGAAGTGGGCACCCACCCGCAGCGCAGCGTGATCACTCGTGCCCTGGGAATGGAGCCGGAAGTGGACGTGGATGTCCTGGAGGAGCAGCTCGTGCCGGGCGATCGGCTGCTGCTGTGCAGCGACGGCCTGACCGCCATGGTGGCCGAGGCCCAGATGGCCCAGCTGCTGGACAGCTCACGCCCTCTCGAGGAGGCGGCTTGGGACCTGGTGGAGGCCGCCAACCGAGCCGGGGGAGAGGACAACATCTCGGTCATTCTGGTCGAAGTGTCGCCGTGACCCGCGCCGCCGAGGCCGCCCTCCTGGCGGGGGCGGCCACCCTGGCCGCCATGGGGGTGGCACTGGTCAACCTAGCGCCTCCCACCACCGGCCTCGATGCCCAGGTGGCCCTCACCTTCTTGGTCTTCGGGCTGGCGT
This sequence comes from Actinomycetota bacterium, assembly GCA_030776765.1. Taxonomy (GTDB): domain Bacteria; phylum Actinomycetota; class Acidimicrobiia; order Spongiisociales; family JALYHC01; genus JALYHC01. Next base: position 6,498 of record JALYHC010000055.1, read on the forward strand.
TCGGGGTGATCTACCTGGCCCTGCGGCAGTGGGCGCCCAACGCCAACCCCTACTTGTTCCCGCTGGCCGGACTCCTCACTGCCACCGGCTTTTCCATGATCTACCGCCTCGACGGTGAGCTGGCCTCGCTCCAGCGCTGGTGGTTGCTGGTGGCAGCCGGGGCCACCGCCCTCACCTTGCTGGGCTTGCACGCGGCCGGGCTGGTGGTCCTGCGCCGCTACCGCTACATCTTCCTGCTGCTGGCCCTGATACTTCTCCTCCTACCCCTCCTGCCCCAGGCCTGGCCGCTGGGTGGGGTGGAGGTCAATGGATCGCGCCTCTGGGTGAGGCTGCTGGCGGGCGGCCTCCGCCTGCAGTTTCAGCCGGGAGAGCTGGCCAAGCTGTTCCTGGTGGTGTTCTTGGCCTCCTATCTGGCCGAGCGCCAGCCTGCCCTCGCCCAGATGACGCGGCGGCTGGGCCGGTACTTCCACCTTCCCGAGCCCCGCCAGTTGCTGCCGGTGCTGGTGGCCTGGCTGGCCAGCTTCGTGGTGCTCACCTACCAGCGCGACCTGGGGGCCTCCCTGCTGCTGTTCGCCATCTTCATCACCATGCTCTACATCGCCACCGGGCGTCTCGTCTACCTCGGCTCCGGGCTCCTGCTCTTCGCCGGAGGGGCCTACGTGGCCCACGAGGTCTTCCCCCACGTGCAACGGCGGGTGGACGCCTGGCTGCACCCCTTCGCCGACTTCGAGGAGACCGGCTACCAGATCGCCCAGGGCCTCTTCGCCCTGGGCAGCGGCAGCCTGACCGGCACCGCCCTGGGGCTGGGACGCCCGGACCTCATCCCCAACGCCGCCACAGACTTCATCTTCGCGGCGGTGGCGGAGGAGATGGGCCTGGCGGGATCGATCGCCGTGGTGACCGCCTTCGTCCTGCTGGTGGCGGTGGGGTTCGGGATCGCCCTGCGTTCTCGAGACCTGTTCCGCAAGCTCCTGGCAGGGGGACTCGCCTTCGTGCTGGGGTTCCAGGCGCTGCTCATCATCGGCGGGGTCATCCGGCTGCTCCCGCTCACCGGCATCACGCTTCCCTTCGTGTCGTACGGCGGGTCCTCGCTCCTCTCCAACTTCATCCTCCTGGCGGTGCTGGCCCGCGTCTCCCACGAGGATCGCTCGTGAACGGGCCCATCCGCCGCCTGGCGGCGGTGCTGTTCCTGGCCTTCGCGGTGGTCGTAGTGGACCTCACCTACCTCCAGGTGGTGGCCGGGCCCCGCTACCGGGACCACCCCCGCAACGCTCGGGTCGTCATCTCCCAAAGTGGACGGGAGCGGGGGCCGATCCTCTCTCTGGAGGGCGAAGTGCTGGCCGAGTCGGTGGTCGATCCCGACCAGGCCCAGCAGTTCATCCGCCGCTACCCCCACCCCGAGCTCTACGCGCACGTGATCGGCTACTCGGCGCTGCTCTTCGGGCAGACCGGCGTGGAGGCGACCCACTCCTCGGAGCTCCGCAGCGGCCGCGACGTCACCATCTCCGGGCTGATCCGCGCCTTGATGGGGGCGGATCTGCGGCCCAAGGGGATCCGGCTCACCATCAGCCATCAGCTCCAGCAGACCGCACGCCAGGCAATGGGAGGGGCCCGGGGAGCGGTGCTGGCCCTCGATCCGGCCACCGGGGCGGTGCTGGCGATGGTCTCCACCCCGTCTTTCGATCCCAACCTCTTGGTGGCCGCGGACAGGCCCGACATCGGGGAGCAGTTGCAGGACGACCCCGCCCGGCCGCTCCTCAATCGGGCCATCGCTCAGACCTACGCTCCGGGATCATCCTTCAAGGTGGTCACCGCGGGCGCCGCCTTGGAGTCGGGAAGCTACAACGCCGAGAGCACCTTTCCCGACCCCCAGGCTCTCGAGCTGCCCGGCTCGACGTCGGTGATCCGCAATTTCGACCAGGAATCGTGCGCCGGTGGTGCCCAGGTCACCCTCACGCAGGCCCTGGTCAGGTCCTGCAACACCATCTTCGGGATGTTGGGCATGGAAGTCGGGGCGGAGCGGATGGTCACTCAGGCGGAGGCCTTCGGGTTCAATCAGGAGATCCCCCTCGAGCTGCCCACGCTCACCTCCCACTTCCCGCCGGTGGAGGCCTTCGAGAACAACCTCCCCGCCCTCGCGCAGAGCGCCATCGGCCAGCGCGACGTGCAGGCCACCGCCCTGCAGATGGCCCTCGTGGCTGCCGGGATGGCCAACGGCGGGGTGCTGATGACCCCCTATGTGGTGGGCGAGGTCTTCAACCAGGACGGCGAGGTGGTGCAAGCCACCGAGCCCATCGAATGGAGGCGAGGCCTCAGCCCCGCTTCGGCCACGGTGCTGGCGGGGATGATGGAGCAGGTGGTCACCGCCGGCACCGGCCGCCAGGCCGCCATACCAAATGTGCGGGTGGCGGGGAAGACCGGGACCGCCGAGGTCCCCGAAGCCCCCCCACACGCCTGGTTCATGGCCTTTGCCCCCATCGAGCAGCCCCGCATTGCCCTGGCAGTGGTGGTGGAAAACGGGGGAGAGGCGGGCGAGAGCGCCACCGGGGGAGGGGTGGCCGCACCCATCGCCCAACAGGTGCTGGCAGCCGCGCTGGGTCTCGGCGGCTGACCGATGGGTCCCTACAATCCCCCGCACGTGGATTCGCAACAGGTCCTGGCGGATCGCTATCAGTTGGTCACCCACCTGGCACGAGGCGGCATGGCCGACGTCTACGAGGCCCGGGACCTCCTGTTGGACCGCCGGGTGGCCGTCAAGGTGCTGCACTCCCAGCTCGCCTCCGACCAAGCCTTCGTACGCCGCTTCCGCCGAGAGGCACAGGCGGCCGCCAACCTCAGTCACCCCAACATCGTCAGCATCTACGACTGGGGACACGGTGACGAGGGCACCTACTTCATCGTCATGGAGCTCATCGACGGCCGCACCCTGCGCGAGATCCTGCGCGTGGAGGGGCGGTTGCTCCCCCGCCGGGCCGCCGAGGTGGCGGCCGAGGTGGCCTCCGCCCTGGCGGTGGCCCACCGGGCCGGGCTGGTCCACCGGGACATCAAGCCGGGCAACATCATGCTCACGCCGACCGGCAACGTGAAGGTGACCGACTTCGGCATCGCCCGGGCTTGGGACGACTCCTCCGAGCTCACCCGTACCGGAGCGGTGATCGGGACCGCCACTTACTTCAGTCCCGAGCAGGCCCAGGGCCAGGCGGCCGACGAGCGGTCCGACATCTACGCCCTGGGGGTGGTCCTCTACGAGATGCTGACCGGGCACCCGCCCTTCATAGGGGAGTCTCCGGTCTCGGTCGCCTATCAGCACGTCTCCTCGGTGGCACCTCCGCCCTCCCACGAGAACCCCGACATCCCGCCCCGCCTGGACACCGTCGTCATGCGCTCGCTGGAGAAGCCGCCCGACCGCCGCTACCAGGCGGCCGACGAGCTGCGGGAGGACCTACTGCGGGTACTGCAAGGCGAGGCGCTCTCCTCCTCTGAGGAGGGGGCAACCCGCATGATGGCTCCGGTCCCGCCGCCCACCGTGCCTCCCGAGGAGGCCTACCGCCAGGTGGCCCGCCAGGGAGGTGGGGGCCAGCGCCTCTTTATCCTCACTGTGGTGGGCCTGCTGCTCGCCCTCGGCCTCGGCCTGTTCGCTCTCACTCGCCTCTTGGCGGCTCCCTCTGCTTCCGCCGAGCCGATCACGGTGCCCGACCTGGCCGGAGAGCCGGAGGCCGACGCCCTGGTACAGCTCCAGACCCTGGGCCTCAACGTGCGCCGCAGCGAGGAGCCCCACGAGGAGTTCCCCAGGGGCACGGTCATCCGCACCGACCCGCCTGCCGGGACGCAGGTGCAGCCCGACTCGTTCGTGGCCCTGATCGTCTCGGCCGGGCCGGAGGCCTTCCCGGTGCCCCGGTTGATCGGCCTCCCCCGAGATGAGGCGGAGAGCCTCATCGTCCAACAGGGCTTCGTGGTGGGCACCGTCAACGAAGAGCCCTCCGAGGAGATCGAGGCCGGCCAGGTGATGCAGCAGAGCCCGGCCGAGCAGGTGCTGGCCTCTCCCGGCACGCCGGTCAACCTGACCATCTCCACCGGCCCGGAGGTGATCGTCGTTCCGGAGCTGGTGGGCCGCTCTGAGCGGGACGCCATCTTCCAGCTGGCCCGCCTGGGCTTGCGGACCAACACGATCGACCAGTTCTCAGGCGAGTTCGAAGAGGGCTTCGTCATCGAGACCGAGCCCCCCGCCGGGGCCGAGGTGCAGGAGGACGCGGTGATCACGCTGGTGGTCTCCCAGGGCCGGGCCCCGGTAGCCGTCCCCGACCTGATCGGCATGACCGAAGACCAGGCGCGTGCGGCCGTGGAGGGGCAGGGCCTGCAGCTCGAAGTGAACGAGGACCGAGTGGCGGTCACCGACCGCAGCCAGCACGGGCGGGTGATGGAGCAGTCCCCCGAGCCCGGAAGAGAGGTGGACCCGGGCTCGGAGGTGACCGTCGAGCTGGGAGAGTTCGTGGAGCCCACCACCACCTCGTCGTCTACCACCACCACCACTCCCGAGGGCACCACCACGACCGCTCCCACGGGCACCAGCCCTTGAGGCCCTCCCGGTCATCCCGACGGCAGGTGGCGCTGCTTGCCTGGTACGGGGCCCACCGGCGCTCCCTTCCCTGGCGCCAGGCCTCCGACCCCTATCGCATCCTGGTGAGCGAGGTCATGCTCCAACAGACCCAGGCTCAGCGTGTCATCGCGCCCTACCACCGCTTCCTGGCCATGTTCCCCAGGGTGGAAGCCCTGGCCCAAGCGTCGCTCGCCGAGGTGCTGGTGGGCTGGTCGGGACTGGGCTACAACCGCAGGGCCCTCCGCCTGCACCAGGCGGCCCGCCTCATCGAGCGGGACGGCTGGCCGACCACCGAGCAGGGGCTGAGGCACCTCCCTGGGGTGGGGCCCTACACCGCTGCGGCAGTGGCCTGCTTTGCCTTCGGCGCCCAAGTGCCCTGCCCCGACACCAATGTGGGGCGGGTCTTGAGCCGCTGGCACGGCAGCCATCTGGAAGGCGAGCAGTTGGCCCGAGCCGCCCGGCTCGAGCTCCCGCATGGCCGGGCCAGCGAGTGGAACCAGGCGCTTATGGATCTCGGTGCCACCACCTGCACGGCGAGGCGGCCGGCCTGCTCCTCCTGCCCGGTGCAGGACTGGTGCGCCGGCCCCCGGGGCCACCGGCCGCCGTCGTCTCCCACCCCTTTTGCAGGATCCAGGCGCCAGGCCAGGGGACGAGTGCTGAGGGCTCTGGTGGACAACCATCCTTCCCTTGGCCCTTCCCTTGGGCCTTCCCTCGGGCCTTCCCTTGGGCCGCAGCAGCTGGCGCAGGTCACCGAGCTGTCACTGGATCAGGTGGCAGACGCAGTCGCTTCCCTGGAGGCTGATGGACTCATTGAAGCCTCCGGCGAGGGCAGTTACCGGCTGCCGGCCTGAGAGGCGTGAGGACCGTGGCGAGGGCCCTTCACCCTTCGATGGTGCCGCCCGTGTCCAGCAGGCGATCGCCCACCCACTCAAAGGCGCTGAGCAACAGGACCAGCACCACCAGCGCCAACCCGGCCACCAGCACCGCCCGAACGGCCGGCGGTCCGGGCAGGGCCAGGTAGAGGCGCCGCATCACGACGAGCTGGTGGCCGCCACTGCGAGCAGGTTGGGCCCACCCACCATCTCGGCGAACACCACCAGTCGCTGGCGGGCCGAGAACTGCGGATGGCACGTGGTGAGGGTCAGCCAGGCTCCCTCCCGATCATCGAGCACCCAGACGTCGTCGGGCTCCACCACCAGCGACTCCCGCACCTGGTAGACGTGCTTGCCGATGGCCGTCTCCACCACGATCTCGTCACCCGGCTGCAGCAGGTGCAGGTCGTAGAAGGGTGCCCCATAAGTGGTCCGATGGCCGCTGATCACGGCATTGCCCGGCTGCCCCGGCATGGGGGTGCCGGGGAAGTGCCCGGGCCCCAGCTTGAGTTGCCAGCGCTCCACACCCTCCACCATCACCGCGTCGAGGTTGGCGGCGGGCGCCACGATTCGCCCAAGGGCCTCGCCGCCCTCCGGAGCCTCCTCCGGCACCAGCCGGGGGGGCTCCTCGTCGGGCTCCCTGACGGATCCCTCGATATCTCCCGCCGCCGCCCGGATGGT
>JALYHC010000056.1 GCA_030776765.1 Actinomycetota bacterium
GCCCGTGGTTGACCAGCTGACGGGCCTGGGCGCGAGAGGTGGCGAAGCCTGCCCGGTAGACCAGGTTGTCGAGGCGGCTCTCCAGGATGCGCAGCAGGTTCTCACCGGTGATCCCGCGCTGCCGGGCCGCCTCCTGGTAGTAGTTGCGGAACTGGGCCTCCAGCACGCCATACATGCGGCGGGCCTTCTGCTTCTCCCGCAGCTGGATGAGGTACTCGGTCTCGGTGACCCGGCCCCGCCCATGCTCGCCCGGAGGGTAGGGGCGCCGCTCCACGCTGCACTTGGAGCTCATGCAGCGGGAGCCCTTGAGGAACAGCTTCTGACGTTCCCGGCGGCACAGCTTGCACACGGGTCCTGTATACCTGGCCATCAGCTCATCCCCTCCGCCGCTTCTTGGGGCGGCAGCCGTTGTGCGGGATGGGGGTGACGTCGCGGATGCCGGTCAGCTCCATCCCCATGTTCTGCAAGGTGCGGATGGCGGTCTCCCGCCCGGCTCCCGAGCCCCGCACGATGACGTCCAGCTTGCGGATGCCGTGCTCCCCGGCCTGGCGCGCCGCCTGCTCGGCTGCCACCTGCGCCGCATAAGGGGTCGACTTCCGGGAGCCCTTGAACCCCACCGATCCCCCAGAAGTCCACACCACCGTGTTGCCGTCCAGGTCGGTGATGTTGATGATGGTGTTGTTGAAGCTGGAGGTGACGTGCGCCTCGGCGTGGGCGATGTTCTTCCGCTCCCGCCGGCGGACTCGCTTCTGCTGTTGCTCTCTCGCCATGCGCTATCCCCTCAGTGCTTCTTGACCTTCTTCTTGCCGGCGATGGCCTGCCGGGGGCCCTTGCGGGTGCGGGCGTTGGTGTGGGTGCGCTGGCCCCGCACCGGCAACCCGCGCCGGTGGCGGTTGCCCTGGTAGCTGCCGATCTCGATCTTGCGCTTGATGTTCTGCGACACCTCCCGTCGCAGATCGCCCTCCACCCGGTAGTTCTGGTCGATGAACTGCCGCACGCGGACGATCTCGTCGTCGGTGAGGTCTCGGGTCCGCATCGTCGGGTCGATCCCCAGGAAGTGGCAGATCTCACCGGCCCGGGGCCGCCCCACCCCATAGATGTACGAGAGGGCGATCTCCAGGCGCTTCTCCCTGGGAAGGTCAACTCCTGCGATACGGGCCATGCACTTCTCCTTTCATCCCGGCCGCTGCCAACCCGGCCGCTGTCAACCCTGCCGCTGCTTGTGGCGCGGGTTGCTGCAGATCACCCAGACGCGGCCATGCCGCCGGATGACCCGGCACTTCTCGCACATCCTCTTGACGGAAGGTCGTACCTTCATCTGTACCTATACGTAATCCTGCCTCTGTCGAGGTCGTACGGTGAGAGCTCCAATCGGACCCGGTCCCCCGGCAGGATGCGGATGTAGTGCATCCGCATCCTCCCCGATACGTGAGCCAACACCTCATGGCCGTTGTCGAGCGCTACTTTGAACATGGCGTTCGGGAGGGGCTCGACGACCGTGCCTTCGATCTCGATGACGTCGTCTCGTTTCCCCACGTCAGGGAGCCTGACACGGGCCAACGGCGCATGATAGCAGCCGGCCCGTCATCGGACCAAGTCCTCATCCTTTCCGGCGGTGGTCACCAAAGGTCCCGCCTCGGTGAGGGCCACGGTGTGCTCGAAGTGCGCCGACCGGCTGCCGTCGGCGGTAACCACCGTCCATTCGTCCTCCAGGAGCCGGGTCTGCGACCCGCCCATGTTCACCATCGGCTCGATGCAGATGGCCATCCCGGTACGCAGCTTCATCCCCTTACCGGGCTGCCCGTAGTTGGGCACCTGCGGCTCCTCGTGCATCTGGCGGCCGATCCCGTGGCCGACGTACTCCCGCACCACCGAGAAGCCGGCCCCCTCCGCCACCGTCTGCACCGCGTGGCCGATGTCGCCCAGCCGCCCGCCCTGACGGACGTGGGCGATGGCCGCCCACAGCGCCTCCTCGGCCACCCGCACCAGCTTCTCCACCTCCGGGTCCACCTCCCCGATCGGAAAGGTGACGGCCGCGTCCCCGTGGAAGCCCTCGTAGATCGCCCCGGCGTCCACCGACAGGATGTCCCCCTCCTGCAGCCGATAGCCGTCCGGGATGCCGTGCACGATGACATGGTTGGGCGAGGTGCAGATGTGGGCCGGATACCCGTGGTAGCCAAGGAACGACGGCCGGCAGCCGTGCTCTTTGATGATGGCGGCTGCGACTGCGTCCAGCTCCTTGGTGCTCACGCCGGGAGCCGCCGCCTCCCGCACGCCCCGCAGCACGGCGGCCACCGCCCGGCCGGCCAGCGCCATCCTCTCGAACTCGGCCTGGTTCTTGATGGTGATCATGCCGCCTCCAGGATGCGCTTGGCCACCCGGTCCCGGTCCCCCAGGCCTTCCACGCGGCGCAGCAGCCCTCGCTGGCGGTAGAAGTCCACCACCGGCTCGGTCTGCTCGCGGAAGACTCGCAGGCGGTTGCGCACCACGTCCTCGCGGTCGTCGTCTCGCTGGAAGAGCGGCCGGCCGTCTTGGTCGCACACTCCGCTCTGGCGGGGCGGGTCGTCCTCGACGTGATACACGTGGCCCTCGACGCAAGACCGGCGGCCGCTGATGCGCCGAACGATCTCCTCCTCGGGGACCTCCAGGTAGAGCACCACGTCCAGGGCATGGTTGCCCATGCGCTCGTGGAGCGCCTTGACTTGGGGAAGTGTGCGGGGGAATCCGTCCAGGATGAACCCGGCCGAGGCGTCGGGGCGGGAGAGGCGCTCGAGGAGCATGCCGATCACCACCTCGTCGGGGACGTACTCGCCGGCGTCCATGTACTCCTGGGCGGCCTTCCCGAGCTCGCTTCTGGCCGCCACCTCCTGGCGGAGCATGTCCCCGGTGGCGATATGGGGAAGGCGCAGCTCCTCGGCCAGCCGTACTGCCTGGGTCCCCTTCCCCGCCCCCGGAAGCCCCATCATCAGGATGCGGCGGGAGCTCAAGCCAGGAAGCCCTCGTAGTTGCGCATGAGGAGCTGGCTCTCGATCTGCTTCATGGTCTCCAGGGCCACCCCGACCGTGATGAGGATGGAGATGCCGGCGAACTGGAAGGGGATGCCGGTCACCGCCAGCACGATGGAGGGGATGACCGCCACCGACGCCAACCACAGCGACCCGGGCAGGGTGATGCGGGTGAGGATGTGCTCCAGGTGGCGGGAGGTGGAGGCGCCCGGGCGGATGCCGGGGATGAAGCCGCCCTGGCGCTGGATCATCTCCGACTGGCGGACCGGGTCGAACTGAATGGCGGTGTAGAAGTACGTGAAGAACACCACCAGGAGCCCGAACGCCGCGATGTACACGTAGCTGTCGGGCCTGGTGAGCTGATTGTCGACGAAGCTGCGGATCCCGGCCAACAGCGGGTTGTCGGTGGGGATGGAGGTGGCCACCAGGGCCGGGAAGTAGAGGATGCTGGAGGCGAAGATGATGGGGATCACCCCGGCGGTGTTGACCTTGAGGGGGATGTAAGTGCTCTGGCCGCCCAGGACCCGGCGCCCTCTCACCCGCTTGGCGAACTGGATGGGGATGCGCCGCTGGCCCTGCTCGACGAAGATGATGGCTACCACCATGGCCAGGAACATGGCGATGAGGAGGGTGAAGAACACGATGCCGGCTGCCTGGTAGGCGATGCCCAGCTGTGAGGGGAGCTGGCTGATGATGCTGATGAAGATCAAAAGCGACATACCGTTGCCCACCCCTCGCTGGGTGATCAGCTCGCCCAGCCACATGATGAAGGCGGTCCCGGCGGTCAGGGTCAGCACGATGAGCGCCACCCTCCCCGGCGTATAGTCGGTGATGAGCGGGATGCCGCCGGTCAGGCCTCCCTGGGCGAAGAGGAACACCAGGCCGGTGGACTGCAGGAGCGCCAGCCCCACCGTGACGTAGCGGGTCCACTGGGTGACCACCCGCCGCCCGGCCTCCCCCTCCTCTTGGAGCTTCTGCATCCTGGGGATGACCACCGCCAGGAGCTGCATCATGATGCTGGCGGTGATGTAGGGCATGATGCCCAGTGCGAACACCGAGAAGCTCTCCAGGGCCCCTCCCGAGAAGAGGTTGAGCAGTCCCAGCACCCCTCCCTGTTGCTCGGTCTGCTCGGCCAGGCGCTGCACGTTGGCCAGGTCGACGCCGGGAACCGGGATGGCCGCCCCCAGCCGGTAGACGGCGAAGATCGCCAAGGTGAAGAGGATCTTGTTCCGCAGGTCGGGGATGCGGAACATGTTGCGGTAGACGGACAGCACTACTCGATGACCTCCGCCCGTCCACCGGCGGAGGCGATCTTCTCCACCGCTCCCAGGCTGAAGGCATGGGCGCGCACAGTGAGCGGCCGGTCGAGGTCTCCCTCGCCGAGCACCTTGATGCGGCCCCGCTGCTTGACCAGGCCCTGCGCCCGCAGGTCGTCGGGGCTTACGGTGCCGCCGGCCTCGAAGACACCGAGCCGCCCGACGTTGACCACCGCGAACTCCTCCTTCTGGGGCCGCTTGAAGCCCTTCAGCTTGCGAATGCGCCGCTGGAGCGGCATCTGGCCGCCCTCGAACCACACCGGCACCGAGTTGCGGGCCTTGAGGCCCTTCGTGCCCCGGCCGGCCGTCTTGCCCCGGCGCCCGGCTTCGCCCCGGCCCACCCGCAGGCGCTCCTTGCGGGCACCCTCGGCCGACCGGAGGTGATGGAGCTTGAGTTGTCGCTTCTTCTCGTTGGCCATCAGCCCTTCCGCTCCACTTCCACCAGGTGCGCCACCTTGTCGATCATGCCACGAACGGCCGGCCCATCGGGGTGCTCCACGGTCTGGTGGAGCCGCGAGAGCCCCAGGCCGCGCGCCGTAGCGCGAGTCTTGGGCTTCTCCCCGATGAGGCTGCGCACCAACGTCACCTTGACCATCTTCGCCACTGCTATGCCTCCTCGCCGATGGGCGCCCTGGCGCTCTCTGCCGAGCGGTAGGCGGCCAGCAGGGCAGGAGGTGTCACCTCTTCGGGCCGCTTACCGCGCAGCCTGGCCACCTGGTCCGGCCGTCGCTGCCGCTCGAGGGCGTCCATGGTCGCCTTGGCCACGTTGACGTGGGTAGGCGAACCCAGGGACTTGGCCAGCACGTCCCGGATGCCGGCCGCCTCCAAGATCTGCCTGACGGCGCTTCCGGCGATCACCCCGGTTCCGGGGGCGGCCGGCTTGAGGAGGACCTGCGAGGCCCCGCACTTGCCGATCGCCTCGTGAACGATGGTGGTCCCGGCCATGGGCACCGTTACCATCGACTTGCGGGCCGCCTCCATCCCCTTCTGGATGGCAGCGGGCACCTCCTTGGCCTTGCCGTAGCCCATGCCGACCCGGCCGCTGCCATCACCGACCACCACCAGGGCGCTGAAGGAGAAACGCCGGCCTCCCTTCACCACCTTGGAGACGCGGTTGATGGTGATCACCCGCTCGTCGAGCTGTTTCGGTTCTGCCATATCTTCTCTTCTTCCTTGTTGCGCTCTTCTCCTCCCCGCTTGCGGGGAGAGCCCATCGGATCGGGTGGGGGCTCTTCTCCCTCTCCCTCGGGGCGGTTGGAGGACTACAACCTCAGGCCACCCTCTCGTGCGGCATCTGCCAGTGCCTTGACTCGCCCATGGAAGAGGAAACCGCCCCGATCGAAGACCACTTCCTCCACTCCCGCTTCCCGGGCCCTCTCCGCCACCACCTGCCCCACCGCAGCGGCGGTGACCGAGGTGAGGCTCCGCCCTCGCAGCCCCGATTCCTGGGAGGAGGCCGCCGCCAGCGTGACGCCGGCGTCGTCGTCGATCACCTGGGCATAGATGTAGCGGTTGCTGCGGAAGACGCAAAGGCGCGGGCGCTGGGCACTCCCGTGCACCTTCTTGCGAACCCGGCGGTGCCGCCGCAGGCGCGCCTCGTGTCTTGACCTGCTCATCGGGCCGCCCCCGCCTTGCCCGCCTTGCGGCGCACCACCTCGCCCACGTAGCGGATGCCCTTGCCCTTGTAGGGCTCGGGGGGACGGACGGAGCGGATGTCGGCGGCGATCTGGCCCACCACCTGCTTGTCGATGCCGCGCACCACGATGCGGGTGGGGTCCGGCACCTCGAACGTGATGCCCTCGGGAGGCCGGACGTGGACCGGGTGGCTGTAGCCCACCAGCAGCTCCAGATTGGAGCCCTTGAGGTTGGCGCGGTAGCCGACCCCCACCATCTGCAGCTCTCGGGAGAAGCCCTCGCTGACGCCTCGGACCATGTTGGCCAGCAGTGCACGAGAGAGGCCGTGCATGGCGCGGGACTGCCGCTGGTCGTCGAGACGGGTGACCCGGGCCACGCCGTCCTCCACCTCCACCTTCACAGGATCGGGGAAGTGGCGCTCCAGGGTCCCCTTGGGTCCCCCCACCGTCACGCGCTGGCCCCGCACCGAGATCTCCACCTCGTCGGGGAGAGGCACGGGCATCTGGCCGATCCTGCTCATCTCACCACACCTCGCACAAGATCTCGCCACCCAGCCGGCGCCGTCGGGCCTCGCGGTCGGGCAGCAGGCCCTGGGAGGTGGACACCACCACCACCCCCAAGCCTCCCACGCTGCGAGGCAGCTGTTCCGCGCCCCGGTACACCCGGCGCCCGGGGCGAGAGACCCGCCGCAGGCCCTGGATGACGCGGCTGCGCTCCGGGCCGTACCGCAGGCGGATGCACAGCTCCCGCGCCGGTGAAGCGGGGCGAACCTCGTAGCCTTCGATGTAGCCCTCAGCGGCCAGGATCCTGGCGATCTCCTCCCGCAGCTTGGAGGATGGCATGGCCACCTCGTCCTTGAAGCCCAGGTTGGCGTTGCGGATGCGCGTGAGCATGTCGGCCACCGGGTCGGTCATCATCGTTACCACGAAGCCTTTCGCACGCCCGGCAGCTCGCCCCGGTGGGCCAGCTCCCGCACGCACAAGCGGCACATGGCGAACCGGCGGAGAACGGCGCGGGGTCGCCCGCACCTCCGGCAACGGTTGTAGGACCGCACCGCGAACTTGGGCTTGCGGCGGGCCTTGACGATCTGCGACTTCTTGGCCATATCAAACACCTGCCTGCTGTCGTCGGAACGGGAACCCGAACGCGTCCAGCAACGCCCTGGCCCCCTCGTCGTTCTCGGCGGTGGTGCAGATGGTGATGTCCATGCCACGTACCGCCGTCACCCGGTCGTAGTCGATCTCCGGGAAAACCAGCTGCTCGTTCACCCCGAAGGTGTAGTTGCCCCGCCCGTCGAAAGACCGCGGGCTGAGGCCGCGGAAGTCGCGGACGCGGGGGATCGCCATGGACAGCAACCGGTCGAAGAACTCCCACATGCGGTCTCCTCGCAGGGTGACGGAAACGCCGATGGGCACGCCGGCCCGCAGCTTGAAGCCGGCCACCGACTTCTTCGAGCGGTTGAGGCGGGGGCGCTGGCCGGCGATCACCGTCAGGTCGTCCATGGCCCCCTCGATCTGGTTCGGGTCTCCGATCGCCTCTCCCACCCCCATGTTGACCACGATCTTGTCGAGGCGCGGCACCTGCATGACGTTGCCCAGGCCAAGCTGCTCCATGAGGGCGGGGAGCACCTGGCGCTCGTATCTCTCTTTGAGCCGTGGAGTCATCAGAGGTCACTCCCGCACTTGCGGCAGGTGCGATGCTTGACCCCCTCAGGGTCGATTCGATGGCCGACGCGGGTGGGGCCGCACTGCGGGCAGACGAGCATGACATTGGAGGCGTCGAGCGGCATGTCCTTGTCGATGATGCCTCCCTGCATGGTCTGGCCGCGCGGCTTCTGATGGCGCTTGGCGGTGTTGACGCCCTCCACGATCACCTTGCCCTCCTTGGGCAGCACCCGCACTACCCGGGACTCCTTCCCGGCGTCCTTGCCGGCGATCACCTTGACCGTATCTCCTGCCCGCAGGCGCATCACAACACCTCCGGCGCCAGCGAGACGATGCGCATGAACTGCTTCTCCCGCAGCTCCCGGCCCACCGGACCGAAGATGCGGGTGCCGCGGGGTTGGGAGAGGTCGTTGATGAGCACGCAGGCGTTGTGGTCGAAGCGGATGTAGGTGCCGTCGGAGCGCCGCTGCTCCTTGGCGGTGCGCACCACCACCGCTTTGACCACGTCTCCCCGCCGGACGGACCCCCCTGGGATGGCGTCCTTGACGGTACCCACGATCACGTCGCCCAAGCCGGCGTAGCGGCGATGGGAGCCGCCCAGCACCCGAATGCAGAGCACTTCCCGAGCTCCAGTGTTGTCGGCTACTCGCAGGCGCGACTCTTGTTGGATCATCTGGCCCGCTCCATCACCTCGGCCACCCGCCAGCGCTTGGTCTTGGAGATGGGCCTGGTCTCGACGATCCTCACCCGGTCTCCAACCCGCGCCTGGTTGTCCTCGTCGTGCACGTGGAACTTCCGTCGGCGCTGCAGCGTCTTGTCGTAGCGGGGGTGACGTACCGAGTCGACCACCTCCACCGTTATGGTGCGGTCGCGGGAGTCGGAGAGCACGGTCCCCACCCGCACCTTGCGGTTCGGCCGCTCGTTCATGCGCCACCCCCTTTCCCGTGGGCCGGTCCCATGGCGAAGTAGGCCTCCAGCTCCTGCTCTCGCATGACCGTGGCGATGCGGGCCACCTCCCGCCGCACCTGTTCGAGGCGGGCGGTGTTGTCCAGCTGTCCGGTGGCCAGTTGGAAGCGCAGGTTGAACAGCTCCGCCTTGGCTGACGCCAGGCGGTCGGTCAGCTCGTCGGCCGACATGCCGCGCAGCTCATCGGCTTTCACGCTTCCTCCCTGGTCACGAACCTCGTCTTCACCGGCAGCTTGTGCCCTGCCAGGCGCATCGCCTCGCGGGCCACCCCTTCAGGCACCCCGGACAGCTCGAACATCACTCGTCCCGGCTTCACCACCGCCACCCAGTACTCGGGGTTTCCCTTGCCTGAGCCCATCCGCGTCTCGGCGGGCTTCTCGGTGACCGGCTTGTCGGGAAAGATGGTGATCCACACCTTTCCCCCGCGCCGGATGTGCCGGGTGATGGCGATGCGAGCCGCCTCGATCTGCCGGGCGGTGATCCATCCCGGCTCGGTGGCCTGCAGACCGTAGTCCCCAAAGCCTACCCGGGTCCCACCCTTGGCGGTCCCCTTCAGGCGACCCCGGTGGACCTTACGGAACCTGGTCCGCTTGGGCATCAACACCGTCTACTCGCCCCCTTCTTCCCTCT
>JALYHC010000057.1 GCA_030776765.1 Actinomycetota bacterium
GTCTTGGGGTTGAACACCAGGCTGCGGTACTCCTCGGGCAGGATGGCGGTTCGGCGGGCGTGAACCAGAAGGGTGGCATCCCAGGTGGGGAGGAACCGCACGGGGGCCGGGGTGTCGGCCGGAGAAAGGGGCGCCCCAGGAAGGTCGAGCAGCTCGGCCCCCTCCTCGTCGCGGAAGCGGCGCATCTTCAGCCCATCGAGGGCGGGGCGCACCATGGTGACGGGGAGGCCGGCCCAATCGGCGATGTCGCTGAGGGGTGCCGGGCCGAAGCCGCCCAGGTAGCGGAGGACGAGGTGCGACAGGCCGTCCTCGGTGGTGGCCTCCGACGTCCCCAGCCAAGTCTCGGCCAGGGCGTACAGGTCGGCCCGCCGCTTCTCCCAGGTCCCGGAAGGCGGGACGCGCAGCAGGTCCACCCACAGCCCGGCGCCCCCCAGCAACATGCTCCCACCGCTTGGGTCGAAGGGGCGCAGCAACTCGACGAGCTCCTGCCGGTGACGGGGGCCGTTCCCCAGAAACGACCGCACCCGGGAGGCGACGTCCTCCATGTCGACGTCTCCCAGCCGGCGGCGGTGGGTCCGCAGCCACCATTCTCTGCGGCCGCGCCGGACACCTGCCGCCAGGAGTGGATAGTCCCCCGCCGAGACCATGTGGATGGTCACCCGCATCAGTGTGCCCTGCACGGATTGCCGCCGCTCCAGCGCCTCGGTCAGCTGTTCCCGCTCGAACCCTTCCAGGCGCGACCAAAGCCCGATGTATGCCGACGGGGCGTACTGCGCCTGGAGGCCGCCCACCTGCTGCAGCGCCTGGGTAGGCGGTAAGTCCGCGCGCTCCAGCAGGAGCTGGCGGGCCAGCAAGGCGCGGTTCAGCTCCTGCCTGGTCAGCACACGCTCGGGCACGCTCGAACCCTACAGAGGGCATCCGGGGGAGGGCCCGAGTCATGAAGGAACAGCTCGAGGCCGCCCCGGACCATGCGGTCATCAAGATCGACGTTGAGGAGGTCAAGAACGACTCGGTCCCCGAGGTCCCCATCGCCAGCGGGATCACCTACTCGGTGTCTCCCGAGGTGGCGGTGTGGATCGAGCGCTACAACGACGAGGTGGAGCACTAATCTCTCGTGCGCTCGGGCGCCGGCGGGCCCGTGACCCAGTGGAGGAGGGGACCGACAGTGCCTGGAGTGCGGGACGGGCATCGCCCCTCGTCGACGACGTTCACCGCCGACTGCCAGGCGCCGGCCGAGCGTTCCGCTCCAGCGTGGCTCATCGGTCCGATTCGCAGGATCGAGGGCTCCTCGTCACTCGACCGACCCGTGGCCGCCCTCGCTCGCCTGTCCGACCGCCTACTCGGGTCACCGCGGCTGCACGGGGCCCTTCGCGGTGATCGCCTGGGCCACGCTCTGCACCCACTCCTCACGGACTTCCCCCTGGGTGCGTGGATCAGCGCCACGCTTCTCGACCTCTTCGGTGGACGCCGAGCCAGGCCGGCGGCAACCGGACTGGTCGCCTTCGGGCTGGCCATGACGCTGCCCACGGCCGCGGCGGGTCTGGCCGAATGGAGGTCGGCAGGGATCGTCTCGCGTCGCGTCGGCGTCGTCCACGTCGCCCTCAACGCCACCGCCACAACGCTCTACGGGGCTTCTCTGCTGGCACGGCTTCGTGGTGAGTACCGCCGTGGCGTCGCCCTCGCTCTGGCCGGCGGAGGGGCTGCCTGGGTGAGCGGGTACCTCGGGGGGCACCTGTCACTGGTGCGGAAGGTGGGGACCGCCGACCCGTCCTACGGTGCGGTCCCGGCCCCTTGGTCTCGTCCGGACTGAGAGGGGCGCGATCCCTGCTGGCCAACGATGCGATCTTCCCGATGACGGCCGAAGAGTTCGGCGTATCCGCGGGTGATCTCCTCCATCGCACTGGCTCCGGGAGGAGGCCGCTCCACCCCATAAACGGTTCCGGGAAAGTCGAGGCGTGCCTGCACCTCCCAGATCTGCTCGTGGCGGTTGGGGGGCAGGAGCTGAGCGGGGTCGCCCACTGCCACCCACCCGATCGGGACAGTGGAATCGGGTTCGAGCACCGTGTTGACGTGCACCACTCCGTTGATGCGAACCTCGGAGCGGCTCCCCACCCGGGCGCCGGGGAAGACCGACACTCCCGTGGCCAGGAAGCAGCGGTCGGAGATCTCCGCTCCATTGAGGTGGGCATGGGGCCCGACCAAGGTGTGGTCTCCGAGGCGAGTCGGATGGCCTGCTCGGCCTCGGACGAGGGCGTTCTCCATCACGATGCAGGCCCTACCCAGCACCACAGGGCCCCCTTCCGCAACCAGCACCGCCCCGAAGAGGATTCGGCAATCCTCTCCCACCTCGATGTCCCCGCACACCACGGCAGTGGGCGCCACGTACGCCGATCCAGCGATCCGAGGGTGGATACCTTCGTGCTCGATGAGCATCCCTCCTCCCCTCTTTCGGCGGCCGAGACGGAGCTTAGAGCGAAGAGTTAGAACCAGGCTGATGAGCGGTGCTGGATGCCCGGTCAGCCATCGGTGCGCCGGGCCACCCCCAGGACGTGCGGGGCTGACGGGACCGGCACCCGGGTGTCGGGAAACCTGAGCTGGCGGACCGCGGTCACTCTGAAGCCGCCGTCTTCGATGGCGCCAAGGGTGTCCCGGGAAGTGTGGCACCCGCCGGCCACCCGGGGCCAGATGGTGGCGTCGGCCAGCCGCTGCACCCATCGCAGGGTCGGGGAATCGGCGACGACGTGCTCGAGGAATCGCAGCTCGCCTCCCGGCCGGATCACCCGGTAGAGCTCTGCCAGGGCGGCGCGCTGGTCCTCCAGCGAGCACAGCACCAGCGAGGCGACGCCCACGTCGACGCTGGCAGTCTCGAGCGGGAGCCGGTCGGCGACCCCGGGGACGACCGTCACCGGAACCGACACGCCGCCGGCGGCTTCCTCCAGGAGTCCTCGGAGGTACGGCTCGGGCTCGACCGCCACCACCTCGGTTGTCTCGGACGGGTAGTGGCGCAGGTTCATCCCGTTGCCCGCCCCGACCTCCACCACCCGACCCCGGACGCCGGCCAGCAGCTCATCACGCAGCTCCGCCATGCCCTCCTCCTCCATGCCGGCGCTCAGGCGTGCATAGAAGCGGGCGAAGAGCGGACGGCGTCGGTCGGTGGAAGGAGGCAAAGATCGTGAGCATACGACCAGGAGCGCGGAGACTGGTACCGACCGACGGAGCCGGCCCTCGGCATCCGGAAGCTGATCCGCCCCGCACCTGTTTCCTCTGTGGCGAGAGGGCTCCATGTGCTCATTCACCTGGTCGATCGCCCCCAGGAGGAGGGGGCAGCACCCGGTCGGCCAGGGCTCCCACCGCCACGGGGGTGGTCGACGGCGACAGCCAGTCGGCCGATGTCACCACCGGGTGCTCATCGGTGAACGCTGGCCGGAGCGACGACGAAGAAGCGGTGCAACCCCTCAATGCCCCGCAGCTCGTACTCCCCTCGCTCCTCGAAAATCAGGCGGGGATCTCCGGCTAGCTCGCGAGTAGACGCCGATACCAAGATCTCCCCCGGCCCAGCGACGCCCAGCATCCGGGCCGCTTTGTGCACGGCTAGGC
>JALYHC010000058.1 GCA_030776765.1 Actinomycetota bacterium
ACTCCAACTTCAAGGCCTGGCCCGTGTCCTCCTTGCCGTCCCACAGGGGCTTGAGGTGATCGACCCGACGGTGGTCGAATCGAGCGGAACTGTCCCTCAACCGCGAACCCCTAGCACAGCCACAACCCGGGGTCGCAAGGGCTTTCTCCTTCCCCCTCAGCCCATGGCCGGAACGATGTCCTGCTAGAGACTCCCCACTGACCCGGAACGATGTCCTGCTAGGGATCGCGCCTTCAATCCCCGGAACCATGTCCTGCTATGCGTGACCTAAGCTCCACCGTCCGGCCCTTACTTCATATCCAGGAGCTCGGTGGCGTTGCCCACCAGGATGCTGTGGGTGACGTCCTCGGGCATCTGCAGGCCGGCCCAGTCCTTCAGCCACTTGTCTGGAGTGAGGAAGGGAAAGTCGCTGCCGAACAGCGTGCGGCTGACCAGGGGACCGGAGATCGCCCGCAGCAGGGCGGGGCTGAAGTACTTGGGCGACCAGCCCGAGAGGTCCAGGTACACGTTGGCCTTGTGCTGGGCGATGGCGATGATCTCCTGGTCCCAGGGCCAGGAAGGATGGGCGGCGATGATGGTCAGCTCCGGGAACTGGGCAGCCACCTCGTCGAGAGCCAGCGGGCGGGCATAGTGGAGCCTGACGCCCATCCCTCCCCGGTGGCCGGCTCCCAGCCCGGTGAACCCGGTGTGGACCAGGCAGATCAGCCCCAGCTCCACGGCCGCCTCCCAGACCGGGTACATCTCCCGCTCGGTGAGGGTGAACTGCTGGGCACCGGGATGCAGCTTCAGCCCACGCAAGCCCAGCCGGGCCGCCTCGTGCACCCCCGTCACCGCCGCCGCTCCCTTGTTGGGGTCCACCGACCCGAAGCCGATGAACACGTCGGGGTGCTCCTCCACCAGGCGGGCCACCTCCCGATTGGTGAAGGGCGGCTGGCCGGTGGCCGTCTCGGCATCCCAGGCCAGCACCACCGCCCGGCCGTCCCGCTCCCGGTAGTAGTCGGCCAGCTCCTGGGGGCTCATGGGGTGGATGGGCCGCCCGAAGTGTGACTCCAACCCCGGGAGGTAGGGGGCGAAGGATCGCAAGAGCCCCTCCACAGGGGGGTGCACGTGGGTGTCGATGAACCTGGTCATGCCGGTCGAAAGCCTCGATTGCGAGCTTCCGACAGGCAGTCGGGGGCGAAGGAGGCCAGCAGGTTGGCCTCCAGCAGGCCTTCGTCCTCGACCCGGCGCTTCAGCCTGTCGAAGGCGTCCTGGTCGTCGCAGTCGTAGACCACCATGTCGTCGCGGGTCCCCACGAACCGGTGCTCCTCGAAGCGGCGCAACCGTCCGATGACTCCTCCCTCCCCGGCCAGATCTCGGAAGTGGTGCATGGTATCGGGACCCTCGCTTGGGGCGATAGCCTCTGGACGTGCGCGTCGGCATCTTCCTCTTCGACGGGGCCGAGGAGCTCGATTGGGCGGGGCCCTGGGAGGTGTTGGCCTCCTGGGCGACCCTCTTCCCCGACGACGGAGTGGAGGTGTTCACCCTGGCTCGGCATGAAGGTGTGGTGACCTGTGCGAAGGGGCTGCAGGTACTTCCCCAGCACTCCTGGCAGTCGGCCCCTGCCCTCGACGTCCTGGTCTACCCGGGAGGGCAGGGCACCCGTCCGCAGCTCGCTGACGTTGAGATCGGCGGGTGGCTGCGCCGCCTGGCGGCCGGAAGGACCCTGATGACCAGCGTCTGCACCGGGGCCCTGGTCTATGCCGGTGCAGGGCTCCTCGACGGCCGGCCGGCCACCACCCACTGGGCGTCGCTCGACCTCCTGCCCACGCTGGGAACCGATATTGAGGTCCGGGGCGAGGACCGCTTCGTCGACAGCGGGGAGGTCATCACGGCGGCGGGAGTGTCGGCGGGGATCGACATGGCCCTTCACCTGATTACCCGGCTCCATTCTCCCGAGCGGGCTCGGGACGTGCGCCGCTACATCCAATACGACCCACAGCCCCCGATCTGAGGGTTCCTAAAGATCTCAGCGAACGGTGCTCTGTGCGCAGGGTCTCGTCGTCGAGTTCGATGTTCGTGCGCGTCCGACTCCACTCCTACACTACGAGGATGGCTGATGTCGCCCCGGGCGGTTTAGGCGTCTCCGCTCCTCGAAGACTTCGACGCTCCTACCCCTTCCGCCAAGTTGACGGAAGGGTGGCCTAGTCCGCCGGGCAGGGACAAGGCAGCTGGACTGCGAGTTGCCCCCGGTCAGAGGGGAGAGAGTGGCGTGAGGTGACATCATCTGGCCCATCGACCTCATCATTCACCCCGAGCGGCTGGCAATCTGTCGGCTGGGACCAGGAGCTGCCTGGCCGGCGTGGGCCGACGGCGACTCTTTCGTCTCCGTTACTCGGACCACCACCGAGCTCTCCGTCATCTGCCCTGAGGCCGACGTGCCAGAGGGGGTGGCCATGGAGCCGGGATGGCGGCGACTGGAAGTGCAAGGCCCTCTCCCCTTCACCGCGGTGGGCGTGCTGGCGGATCTCGCCGCCGCGCTCTCCCAAGCGGAGATCCCCATCTTCACGATCTCGACGTACGAGACCGACCATCTCTTGATGAAGGAGGACCACCTCGACCTAGCCGTCCGAGCACTCGGCTCGGCGGGGCACCGGATCGCTCCGGAGGGCCAGCCGAGCGAAGGCTCTCCATGACCCCTCCCCCCGCTCCCTTGTGGCCCCTCCCAGAGAGAGGGGGAGAAGTGCGGATCTCCTTCAAGACCTCTCCCTTTGG
>JALYHC010000059.1 GCA_030776765.1 Actinomycetota bacterium
AGGAGTGTTCCTCTTCAACAACCTGCTGCTGGCCGTCTTCGCCTTCACCGTACTGACCGGGACCGTCGGCCGGGACCACCTCCAGCACGCCGAACGGGTTGGCCACCGTTGCCATCAGGCCGAAGAAGAAGATGGCCACCAGGCCCATCACCGCCAGTGCCCCCGCGCCCAGGCCATCGCCGTCTTCCACCCGCCGCAAGAGGGCGGCGGTGAAGCCGGCCAGCACCAGGCCCCAGAGCACGATGCTCCCCTCCAGCGCCGCCCAAGCGGTGGCGATCGTGAACAGCAGCGGTGTGGAGCGGGCGTGGTGCTCGGCCACGTACTGGATGGAGAAGTCGTCGATGAGCAGTGCCAGCTCCAGGGCCCCCATGGCCAGGATCGCCCCGACCAGCATGCCCCGCACCGGTGCCACCAGGCGGTGACGCGGCTCGCCCGGCGAGCGGGCGGTGCGGACGCCCCGAGACACCAGGAGCACTGCCGAAGCGAGGGCCAGGAGGACGCCTCCGTAGCCGAAGAAGGCGATCACGGGGCAGCCTCGCCGGGCGGCCGGTAAGCCCCCTCACCGTTCGGGGCCCGGTACTCCTCGTCGTGCCTCACCAGCATGGTGTTCGAGGCGAATCTCGCCCCCTCCCAGCTCCCCTCCACCACCACGCCGATGCCCTCCTCGAAGAGCTGCCCGACTGCACCCTGATGGACGACGGCCACCGTGGTCAGCCCGTCCCCCAGTTCGAAGCGCAGGCCGTCGGATGTGGAGCTCACGCTTCCCGGGAGCACCTGGCCCCCCAGGCGGAAGCGGCGACCCTCTGGAAAGGCTCCCTGCTGCTGGACGGCCTCGGTGGGGGTGAGGTAGTAGACCAGGTTGCGGTTCAGGTTGCCGTAGAGCAGGACGCCCAGCATCACCAGGACCAACCCGATGCCGGGGACCAGGAAGAGCCGCTGCCTCACGGCTCCTGCGGTGGTCGCTCCCGGTCCAGCCGTGACCGGGCGCCCCGCAGCCGGCGAAGCAGGAACCCCACGTAGAGGATGATCCCGCCGTAGGTCACGCTGTAGGCGAAGGCGACCCAACCCCAATCAGACATGGTCGACCCTCTCCAGACGAGGGGTGGTGACGGCGGTGCCGGCCAGCGGACGGTCGGCCGACACCAGCCGGCGCTCGAGCTCGCCTTCCAGTTGGGCGAGCTGGAGGCGGCGCCGGACCAGGGCCAGGTAGAGGACGGTGAAGGCGGCCACGTTGACCAGCAGCGCCACCAAGAGCGTCGGGTCCATGGCCGGCTGGTCGGGGCGCAAGACCGTGGGGGGCTGGTGGAGCGTCCGCCACCAGACCACCGAGAAGTGGATGATGGGCACCTGGACGAACGCGATGATCCCCAGGATGGCCGAGCGCCGCGCTCGCACCTCCGGGTCGCTGATTGCCCGGCGCAGCGCCAGGTAGCCAAGGTACACGAAGAAGAGCAGAGCGGTGGTGGTGAGCCGGGCATCCCAGGTCCACCAGACTCCCCACACCGGCTTGGCCCAGATCATGCCGGTGGCCAGGGTGAGAGCGGTGAAAAAGACCCCCACCTCCGCCGAGGAGGCGGCCAGGTGGTCCCAGCGCGGCCGGCGGCGCACCAGCCACACGATGCTGGCCAGCACCGTGATGGCGAAGGCCAGGTAGAGCGCCGACCAGGCGGCCGGCACGTGGACGTACATGATCTTCTGCAGGTAGCCCTGCAAGCGCGCGTCGGGCGGGGCACTCAGCCCCACGGCCAGCCCGACCGCCAGGGCCGCCGCCGCCAGCAGCTCCGGCCAGAATCGACGGACGGTCATCGCGAGCCCTCCTCGAGGGATCGAGCGGTCCATACCCCGGCGATGGCCAGGATCAGGTCGAAGGTAGCCAGTAACAGCACCCAGGCAAGGATATCGCTCCCGTAGCGCAAGCCTTCCAGGGAGGCGGTGGCGGCCAGCAGCAGGGGGACCGCCAGGGGGGCCACCAGCAGCGGGGCCAGCGTGCTGCGAACCCTCAGGTTGGACGTGAGCCCGCCCGCCAGGCTGCCGAGCAGCGCCAGGCCGGCCGCCACCAGGGGACCGATCAGCCCCAGCCACCACCAGGCGGGAAGCGGCGGGTTGTAGAGGACCACCGCCACCGGAGCCAGCAGGGCCTCGAAGACGAGCAGCAGCACGCCGCTGGCCAGGGCCCGGCCGGTGAACTGGGCGGCCGGGTCGAGCCCCAGGAGCGCCAGGAGGTCCCGTTGGGCGGGTCCCTCGGCCGCCGTCTGGCGGAAGGTGATCACCATCCCGAACAGCAGCACCACCACCCAAAACATGCCCGGGCCGATACGGCCCAACAGCTCCAGCTCGGGTCCCACCGCCAGCGGCACCAGCAGCAAGGCCACCGCCCCGAAGGGGATGGTGATGAGCAGCACCTCTCCCACCCGGGCCTCCACCCGCAGGTCCTTGCGGGCGATCTGCATGGCCTGCGTGCGGAAGGAGACGGGAAGGCTCACCGCAGCGCCCCCTGGCGGGTGCGCTCTTCTCCCTCCCCCGCTTGCGGGGCGGGCCCATTGGGGTTGGGCTGGGAGTGAAGCGAGACCATGTCATCTCGCAGCCGTCCCTCCGACAGCTCCACCACCCGGTCGACGAGGGGAAGGAGGCGCCCGGGGTCATGAGAGACCACCACCGTCGCTCCGCCCCTCCGGCGCACCGCCTCCACCAGCGACTCGACGAGGCCGGCCGCCGGCGGGTCGAGGCCGGCGTGGGGCTCGTCCAGCAGCAGCAGGTCGGGCTGGACCAGCAGGAGGCGGGCGAACTCGGCACGGCGGAGCATGCCGAAGGAACAGCGCTCCGCCAGCCGACCGGCGGCGCGTCCGAGGCCGACTGCCTCCAGCACCTCGCCGACCCTGTCTGGAGGCCGGCCCAGCAGGGAGGCCACCAGCGCGGTGTTCTCCTGGAGGGTGAGCTCGGGATAGAGGGCGGGGGCGTGAGCGAGCAGGGAGATTCGGTGTCGCACCGACCAGCGCTCGGCGGAGTGGAGGTCGGCGCCCAGGACACGACCGCTTCCCTCGCTGGGTCGCACCAGGGTGGCCACCACCCGCAGCAGCGTGGTCTTCCCCGAGCCGTTGGGGCCCACCAGGCCGAGCACCTCACCCGAGTGCAGCGCCATCTCGACGCCCCTCAGGATCGGAGCCGGGCCCAAGCGCACGCCGACGGCCTGGAGCCGAACGAGGGTTGCGGGGGTCACGAGGCAAGTGTAGGGAGGTGGCGCCCGGCTCCCGTGCAGGGCTACCTCCGCTCGCTCGGTACCATCGCCCCATGGCAGAGGTCGATGACCCCCGCTCCCAGACGGCTGATGGAGCGGCCCCCACGCTCCTGGTGCTGGTTCGCCATGCGCTCACCGAGGAGACCGGGCCCATCCTGACCGGGCGCCGTCCGGGGATCGCCCTCTCGGAGGAGGGCCGACGCCAGGCGGAAGAGGTGGGACGGTGGCTGGCCGGCCTCCCCGTGTCGGCCGTCTATGCCAGCCCCATCGAGAGGGCGCTGCAGACCGCCTCGGCCATCGCCTCACCACATGGGCTGGAGGTGGAGCTCCTGGAGGGCATGATGGAGGCCGACTACGGTGAGTGGGCGGGGCGCCGGCTGGACGAGCTGGCCGCCACGGATCTGTGGAGGCGTGTCCAGGTGGCCCCCTCTTGGGCACGCTTTCCCCAGGGGGAGTCGCTGCGCGAGATGCAGGCGCGGGCCGTCCAGGCGCTGGAAGGGCTGGTGGAGGCCCAGCGAGGGCGGCTGGTGGTAGTGGTCTCGCACGCCGACGTCATCAAGGCGGCGGTGGCTCACTTCATCGGGCTGCACCTCGACCTGTTCCAGCGTCTGGTGATATCGCCCGCTTCGGTGACGGCGGTGGGGGTAGGTGCTACCGGCCCGGTGCTTCTCAAGCTGAATGCCACCGGTGGACTCGACGAGCTGCGGCCGGCCGCCAAGGAGGCAGTGCACGCCGGTGAATGACCTCATCGAGTTCGACCCGGTGGACCGCATCACCGCCGGTGCGCTGGGACGGCCCGGCCAGCGCACCTTCCTCATCCAGGCGGTGGCCGGGGAGCAGCTCCTCACCGTGCTGGTGGAGAAGCAGCAGGTGGCTGCCCTATCGGCTCGCTTGCTGGAGATGCTGGCCGCCCTCGACGAGCCCTACCTCGAGGAGACCCTGCCGCCCGATGCCCCCGACCTCGCTCTGGCCGACGTGGAGCCGCTGTTTCGGGCGCGGCTCATGCGCTTGGGCTTCGATCCGGGCCGAGAGATGTTCTTGTTGGAGCTGTACGAGGAGGCCCCGGAGGACCTGGAGGAGTGGGCCGACGAGGACGTGGGGGATGTGGGGTTGGAGGGCCACTTGGCCCGCCTCTTCGTGCATCCTTCGCAGGCGCGCTCCATGGCCGCCCGCGGGGCCCAAGCGGTGGCGGCGGGGAGGCCCATCTGCAGGCTCTGCTGGTTGCCCATGGACCTGGAGGGCCACTTCTGTCCGGCCCTCAACTGAGCGAAGGTGAGGCCGCCGACCCGCTCGGCTCACTGACGACCGGTCGCATCGAGCTGCTGGGCCGGATCCCACGCGCCAGCAACGCCACCTACCTGGCCCAGGTGGGGCAAGGGCGGCGCGAGGTGCTGGTGGTCTACAAGCCCCGACGAGGCGAGCGCCCGCTGTGGGATTTCCCAACCGGCACGCTGTGCGACCGGGAAGTGGCCGCCTTCTTGGTCTCGGAGGAGCTGGGATGGCGCATCGTCCCCGCCACCACGGCTCGATCCGGCCCGCTGGGGGAGGGGATGGTGCAGCGCTTCATCGGGCACGATCCCCAAGAGCACTACCTGACCCTGCGCCATCGCTTCTCCGAGCGGTTCCTGCAGTTCGCCGCCTTCGACGTGGTGATCAACAACGCCGACCGCAAAGCAGGCCACTGCCTGCTGGACGCCCACGGCCACATCTGGGGGGTGGACCACGGGGTGAGCTTCCACGTCGAGCCGAAGCTGCGCACGGTGATCTGGGAGTACGTGGGGGAGCCGCTCACGCCTGACATACGGCGCGACCTGGCAGGCCTACGGGTCGCCCTGGACGCCAGTCTGGGAGGACGACTGGCGGGCCTGCTCTCCAAGGAGGAAGCCGTTGCCTTGCGGCTGCGGGTGGAGATGCTGCTCGAGGAGGGCAGGCTGCCCGGGCCCGGAGACGACTACCCGTACCCGTGGCCGTTCGTGTAGAGGGTTCTTCTCCCCCTCCCGCCCGCGGGAGGGAGTTGGGGGAAGGTTCGTCTCCCCCTCCCGCTCGCGGGAGGCGGTTGGGGGGAGGGTCTTGGCAACTCGAGCACCGGGCGGTACCTGGACCGGTGAGCCCCGCGATGGAGCGAGGGATTGGAGGAGGTGGGATGGCCGGCCGTCCTGCCAGGAGGCCACCAGCCTTCCCCGATCCACCAGGATCCCCTCTCCCTGC
>JALYHC010000060.1 GCA_030776765.1 Actinomycetota bacterium
CTGGTGGCCAGCAGGCCCTCGGGCACCGGGACCCCCAGCCGGGAAAGCAGTGTCTTGCCTTGGTGTTCGAAGAGGTCCACGTCTGCCTCTTTCTAGTCGAGCCGCTGCCGGTGCACGGCCTGCGACACCGAAGAGTCAGTGCTCCTGCACGTGCTCGCGCACCCAGCCGGTGATCTGGGAGAGGGGGGTGCCGGGGGTGAAGATGCCCGAGAGGCCCAATTTCTCCAGCTCGGGGATGTCCTCGTCGGGGATGATGCCCCCTCCGAAGACGGTGATGTCCTCTGCCCCCCTTTCCCGCAGCAGCTCCACCACCCGGGGAAAGAGGGTCATGTGGGCGCCGGAGAGCACCGAGAGGCCCACCCCGTCCACGTCTTCCTGGAGGGCGGTCTCGACGATCTGCTCGGGGCTCTGGTGCAGCCCTGAGTAGATGACCTCCATACCGGCGTCCCGCAGGGCCCGGGCGATCACCTTGGCTCCCCGATCATGGCCATCGAGGCCGGGCTTGGCGATGAGGATCCTGCGCGCCATTTGATGCCGAGACTACCGCACCCCCGAGTTCGGAACATCGGGGCGGCGATTAGGTTGGAACGTGTGGGGACCACTGACGCAACCGGAAGGAAGCCCGCCGTGTCCAACCTGCAAGAGATCGCCGACAAGGGCCAGAGCATTTGGCTGGACGAGCTGCGAAGAGGGTGGATCACCTCCGGGGAGCTCCAGCGGATGATCTCGGAGGATGCCCTGACCGGCATGACCTCCAACCCGACCATCTTCGCCAAGGCGGTGAGCAGCTCCACCGACTACCAGGAACAGCTGGTGAGCCTGATCGAAGGGGGAGCCGACACCGAGGAGCTGTACGTGGCGCTGGTCACCCAGGACATCCAGGGGGCCTGCGACGTCCTGCGGCCGGTGTGGGAGGCGAGCGGTGGCTCGGACGGCTTCGTGTCCATCGAGGTCTCCCCCCATCTCGCCTACGACACCGAGGGCACCATCGAAGAGGCGCGGGCCTGGCACAAGCGCATCGCCCGGCCCAACCTGCTGGTCAAGGTCCCCGCCACCGCCGCCGGCCTACCCGCCATCGAGCAGCTCATCGGCGAGGGGCTGAGCATCAACGTCACTCTCACCTTCGGCCTGGACCGCTATCGAGAGGTGGTGGAGGCCTACCTGGCCGGCCTCGAGCGCTTCGGGGCCCAAGGCGGTGACCTCTCCACCATCTTCTCGGTGGCCTCCTTCTTCGTCTCCCGGATGGACGTGGAAGTGGACCAGCGGCTGGAGGACTCCCACGGGGAACTGCGGGGCAAGGCCGCCATCGCCAACGCCCGGGCCGCCTACGGCATCTTCCAGGAGCTCTTCTCCACCGAGCGATGGGGCCGGCTGGCCGCCCAAGGTGCGCGGGTGCAGAAGGTGCTGTGGGCCAGCACCAGCGTGAAGGACCCCGCCTATCCGGACACCATGTACGTGGAAGCGCTGGTGGCGCCCCAGACGGTCAACACCATGCCGCTCTCCACCCTGCGGGCCTACCAGGACCACGGCGACCCGGAGGCGGAGCCCTTCGGGAAAGACGAGATCGAGGAGGGGCGGCGCACCTTGGCGAAGCTGGCCGAGGTGGGCATCGACTACCAGGACGTGGTGGAGGTGCTGGAGCGTGAGGGGGTGGAGAAGTTCATCGACTCCTTTGACGAGCTGATGGCTTGCCTGGAGTCCACCCGCAAGGCGGTCTCCCTCTCCTCCTGGCAGATTCGCAATGCCGACTTCCAGCCCCCGGCCGGCTTGGCGGCCAAGATCTGGACCAAGGACGCCTCGGCCTGGGCGGTGGGGGAGGACGACCCTGCCCAGCGCCTCGGCTGGCTCTCTCTCCCGGAGACGATGGAGGGACAGCTCGGGCGGTTGCGCTCCCTGGCGCGCCAGGCGCTCGAGGACGGCATCGAGCAGGTGGTGCTGCTGGGGATGGGCGGCTCCAGCCTGGCCCCGGAGATGTACATGAGGACCTTCGGCGCCGCCCCCGGGCACCCCTCCCTGGCCGTCGTCGACTCGACGCATCCGGTTGCGGTGACCCGGGTCGAGGAGTCACTCTCAGCGCAGCGCACGCTGTTTCTGGTATCGAGCAAGTCGGGGACCACCCTCGAGACCATCTCCCTCTACCGCTACTTCCGCTCTCTGGTCGACGACGGCGATCGCTTCGTCGCCATTACCGACGGCGGTTCTCCCCTCCAGGACTTGGCCTCCGGGGAGGGCTTCCGGGCTATCTTCACCGGCCCCCCGGATGTGGGAGGGCGCTACTCGGCGCTCTCCCCCTTCGGGTTGGTCCCGGCCGCCTTGATCGGCCTGGAGCTGGACCGGCTGCTGTCGGCCGCCCATGAGGCGGCCCAGGCACTGGAGCGCTGCGTGCCCGACGACCAGAACCCCGGCCTCTTGATCGGCACTGCTATCGCTCGACTGGCCCAGCAAGGGCGCAACAAGCTCACCTTCATCAGCTCCGAGCGGCTGGCCTCCTTCGGAGACTGGGTGGAACAGCTCCTGGCCGAGTCCACCGGCAAGCAGGGCACGGGCATCGTCCCGGTGATCGGGGAGCCCAGGACCGATCCGGCCGCCTACGGGAAGGACCGGGCCTTTGTGCACCTGCGCCTGGAGGGGGACGGCTCACACGACGGCTTCGTCGAGGCCCTGGCCGAGGCGGGCCATCCGATCATCGCCCTGCGCCTGCCCCGCCTGATAGACGTGGGCGCCGAGATCTTCCGCTGGGAGTTCGCCACGGCCGTCGCCGGGTCCGTCCTGGATATCAACCCCTTCGACCAGCCCGATGTCGAGGCCGCCAAGCGAGCCACCGGCGAGGTGCTCGAGGAAGCCGGTGAGATCGAGTGGGCCGAAGAGGACCCTGCCCGGCTCTTCGAGGGGATGGAGCCTCCCGAGTATGGCGCCATCCTGGCCTTCGCACCTCCCACCGAGCAGGGAGCAGACACCATCTCGGCGGGGCGCCGCAAGCTGCTCGCAGAGCAGGGGGTGGCTACCACCGGCGCCTTCGGTCCCCGCTACCTCCACTCCACGGGACAACTGCACAAGGGGGGCCCACAGGAGCTCCGGGCCCTGGTGGTGCTCGACCCGCCGGAGGGCGGCCAGCCCATCCCCGGCCAACCTTTCGACTTCGGCCGGCTGATCTCCGCCCAGGCGGTGGGTGACGCCCACGCCTTGCGGCGGGCCGGCCGGCGGCTGGCGCGCACCACCTGGTCCCGCTTCGAGGAGTGGGCCCGCTCGTGACCCGCCGCGTCCCCATCCCCGATCCGCACGTGATCGTCGTGATGGGAGCCACCGGCGAC
>JALYHC010000061.1 GCA_030776765.1 Actinomycetota bacterium
GGCCCAGCCGGCCGCCTTCGCCACGGGTGTTCCTCCCGATCTCTACGCATTTCACCACTACACCGGGAATTCCACCGGCCTCTGCCTGCCTCCAGTCGCGCAGTCTCCCATGACCTCTCCCGGTTAAGCCAGGAGCTTTCACACAGGACTTGCACAACCACCTGCGCGCGCTTTACGCCCAATAAATCCGGACAACGCTCGCCCCCTACGTATTACCGCGGCTGCTGGCACGTAGTTGGCCGGGGCTTCTTCTGGAGGTACCGTCACTTTCGCTTCGTCCCTCCTGAAAGGGGTTTACAACCCGAGAGCCTTCATCCCCCACGCGGCGTCGCTGCGTCAGGCTTTCGCCCATTGCGCAAGATTCCCTGCTGCTGCCTCCCGTAGGAGTCTGGGCCGTGTCTCAGTCCCAGTGTGGCTGATCGTCCTCTCAGACCAGCTACCCGTCGTCGCCTTGGTAGGCCGTTACCCCACCAACAAGCTGATAGGTCGCGAGCCCATCCCGAAGCGCCTGAGCTTTCCTGCGCAGACCATGCGATCCGCGCAGGACATCCGGTATTAATCCGGGTTTCCCCGGGCTATCCCGGTCTTCGGGGCAGGTTGCTCACGTGTTACTCACCCGTTCGCCGCTAGGTCACCCCAGGTGATTGCTCACCCGAGGAGCCTCGCTCGACTTGCATGCATTAAGCACGCCGCCAGCGTTCGTCCTGAGCCAGGATCAAACTCTCCAACGTACAGTCAGGTTCCCAACGGAACCCAGTCCTGTCGAGAGTCACTGCGGACACCGGGCCAAACCTGGCATCCGCACTGGCATCAGTCGTTGTCCGTCTGATGCACAAACAGAGTACGTCCATCCCGAGCCCTCCCGAGGGAAGGCCCTGAACGGAGTACCTGCTGGCTTTTGACACGCTGTTTAGTTGTCAAGGAGCCCGGTTGGGTCCCCCCCGATCCCACGAGATGGGGAAACCCCAATCTTAGCACCGGGGATGAGACTCTGCCCACCCGACCGGTTGCGCGGATAGGCGACCGCCGAAGCGCTCGCCGGGAGACGTACTGTAGGCCCTTGCCTTCGTCCTGTCAATCCCCCGTGGCGATATCGTCAACCGAGCCGGGCGGTGAGGTATTCCCCGGATCGAGCAATCTCACGAAGCGCCGCTTCCCTACCTGCATCACCCGGCCCAGCAGCAGGTGGCGGCCCACCTCCTCGTCCTGAAGGGCCTGGCCCTCCAACCTGATCGCCCCTTGTGAGATGAGGCGCTTCGCCTCGGAGCTCGATTCCACCAGCCCGGCGTCTCGCAGCACCCCCGGGAGCCACACCGGGTCGCCGTCCGGCAGAGGGTGCCCGGGGACCTCCTGCGGCGCCCGATGCTCCACGAACAGCCGGTCGAAGTTGGCCTCTGCCTGGTGGGCGGCCTCCGCCCCCCAGTAGAGGGCCACGATCTCCCGGGCTAAGCGGCGCTTGGCCCGGTTGGGATCCAGCCCGCCCCGCTCCAGCTCGGCGGCCACCTGCTCCACCTCGGCCTGGGGAAGGGCGGTGGCCAGCAGGAAGTACTGGGGCATCACCTGGTCGGGGGCGCTCATCACCTTGCCGAACATCTCCTCGGGCGGCTCCTCGATGCCGATGTAGTTGCCGAGCGATTGCGACATCTTGCGGGTGCCGTCGGTACCCACCAACAGCGGCACGGTCATCACCACCTGCGGTTGCTGGCCGTAGCGCTCCTGGATGTCCCGGGCGGCCAACAGGTTCCAGAGCTGGTCGGAGCCCCCCAGCTCCACGTCGGCCCGTACGGCCACCGAGTCCATGCCCTGCAAGAGCGGGTACATGAACTCCAGCAAGGAAATGGGCTGCCCACCGGCGTAACGCTGAGAAAAGTCCTCCCGGTCGAGCATGCGGGCGACGGTGAAGCTCGAGGCCAGCTCGAGCACCTCGTCCATGGACATGGAGCCCAGCCACTCAGAGTTGTAGCGGACCTCGAGGCGCTCGGGCAGCAGCACCTTGCGCAGCCCACCCAGGCATGCTGCCGCAAAGCCTCGCACCTCGGCAACACTGAGGCGCTTGCGGGTGTCGGACTGCTGGCTGGGATCGCCTACCTGGGCAGTGAAGTCCCCCACGATGAGCACCGCGGTGTGCCCCAGCTCCTGGAACTGGCGGAGCTTGCGCAGTACCACCGCCCAGCCGAGATGCACCTGGGCGGCGGTCGGATCCACCCCCAACTTGACGCGCAGCGGCCGCCCCAAGCGACGCTCCAGCTCCCCTTCCGGCAAGAGGGTCTCGACGCCCCGCCGGAGGGCCTCCATCTGCTCCTCAACCGCTCGCATCGAGGGGTACGACGTTAGTGGTACTCGTGAAATCCACCGCCTCCGCAGTGCTTGCCGGTACCGTCGGTCATCCGCTTGGGTCAGCCACCGGGGGGATCATGAAACGCACGTCGTGGCTCGTGGTCGCTGCCCTCGTGGCCGCCGCCTGCGCCGTGGAGCCACTGCCGGACCCGGGCCTGGGCGATCTGGGGCTGACCACCATCGTCTACGCCGCCGACGGCAGTGTGCTGGCCGAGTGGCATGGCGAAGAGGATCGTGTGCTGGCGGAGTACCACCAGCTCCCCAAGCACCTCATCGACGCGGTGGTGGCCATCGAGGACGAGCGCTACTGGGAGCACCCGGGGGTGGACATCAAGGCGGTGGGCCGGGCCCTGCTCGCCAACATGGAGGCGGAGGACGTGGTGCAGGGCGGGTCCACCATCACCCAGCAGTACCTGAAGAACGTGCTCCTCACCCCCGAGGTGAGTGTGGACCGAAAGCTGAGCGAGGCGGCCCTGGCGCTTCGCCTGGAGGAGGGCCTCGGCAAGGAGGAGATCCTGGAGCGGTACCTCAACACGGTCTACTTCGGCAACGGCGCCTACGGCGTGGGGGCGGCCGCCCGTCGCTACTTTGGCAAGGACGTGGGCCAACTCACCCTGGCCCAGTCGGCACTGCTCGCCGGGCTGATCCGGGCGCCCGCCGCCACCGATCCCTACGAGGATCCCAAGGCCGCCCTGGGCAGGCGCCGGTTGGTGCTGGAGAAGATGCTGGAGCTGAGGTGGATCGACTCCGATGCCGCCCGGACGGCCGATCAGGAGCAGCTCGCCCTGCGGCCAAGACAGGCAGGGCGGCGGGTGCGCTACCCGTACTTCGTGGAGGAGGTGAAGCGCCGACTGCTGAACGACCCGGCCCTGGGTGCCACCCCCACCGAACGCTACAACGCCCTCTTCCGGGGAGGCTTGCGCATCCACACCACTCTGGACCCCGCCATGCAAGAGGCAGCCCAGGCGGCGGTGGCCTCGGTGCTCCCCGAGGAGGGCCCCGCAGGGGCACTGGTGGCCATCGAGCCTCGTACCGGCCATGTGCTCGCCATGGTGGGTGGAGAGCGCTTCTACGATCCCGACGACCCCTCGGCTCAGTTCAACCTGGCCACCCAAGGTCGCCGCCAGACCGGCTCGGCATTCAAGCCCTTCGTGCTGGCCGCCGCCCTCGAGACAGGAGTGGGCCTGGAGGAGGTCTTCCCCGCCGGGCAGTCGGTGACCATCGCCACCCGCTCGGGGCCCTGGCAGGTGGAGAACTACAACGGCATGACCTTCCCCGACCTGACGCTGCTCGAGGCCACCGTCTTCTCGGTGAACGCCGTCTACGCCCGCCTGGTCGATCGGATCGGTCCCCAGCAGGTGGTGGACGTGGCCAGAGCGGCCGGCATCCAAAGCGGGTTGCGCCCCTACCATGCGGTGGCCTTGGGCGCCCAGGAGGCGTCGGTGATGGAGATGGCCTCCGCCTTCGGCACCTTCGCCGGCGAGGGGATCCACATCGACCCCATCCTGGTGACCACCATCGAGACGGACGGGGGCGTGAACCTCTACGAGTCCGTGCCGGTGGTGACCCAGGCATTCGACCGCTCGGTGGCCGAGAGGGTCACCGGGGCCCTCACCGAGGTGGTGCGGCGGGGGACGGGCGTCAATGCCCGGATCGGGCGTCCGGTGGCCGGCAAGACCGGGACTTCCCAAGAGCACCGGGATGCGTGGTTCGTCGGCTACACGCCCGAGCTCTCCGCGGCAGTGTGGGTCGGCTACCCGCAGGGGCAGGTGGAGATGCGGGCTCCCACCACACCCTTCACGATCACCGGAGGCACCTGGCCGGCGCAGATCTGGGCACGATTCGCCTCCGTCGCCCTGGCGGGAGTCCCGTACGGAGACCTCTCGGTGACTTCCCTCGACGGTCAGGTCGGCGTGGAGATCGACCTCTCTACCGGCTTCCTGGCCGGGCCCTTCTGCCCACGTGCACACGTGCAGCACGTCCGGCTCCCCGCCGACCGGGTGCCGACGGTGGTATGCCCGATCCACAACCCGAGTGGCGTGGTGAGCGTGGGAGCCGGCACCGTACCCGACCTGATCGGCCTCGACCTGGCCTCGGCGGTGGACAAGCTGAGCGCCGCCGGCTACCAGGCCAAGGTGAACTGGGCGGACGGCGGCCCACTGGCCCAGGGAACCGTGTTCGGCCAGCGTCCCTCCCCGTCGTTCCCCGCCCAAAGCGGCAGCATCGTGCGGCTCAACGTGGCCGGACCAGAGCCCGGCTCGGTGATCCCTTCGGTACTGGGTCTGCCACTGGAGCAGGCGAAGAGCGAGCTGGAGGCGACCGGGGTGAGCCTGGTGGTGATCGACCAGGCCGAAGAGGTGCCCGAGGATGCGGCGCAGCGCTCGGGGCTGGTCTGGAAGCAGGAGCCGGCCGTGGGGACGGCAGCCGAGGGCGAGGTGACCATCTGGGTGAACCCGTAGGAGGGACTGGCACTGCAAGTCCCGTAGAGGCTTTCCTCAGCCCTCCCCCCGACCCCCTCCCGCAAGCGGGAGGGGGAGAAGAGGAGGGGGAGAAGAAGTTACAGAACCAGCACGAATCGCCAGGGGAGCTCGACCGCCCGGGTGATCCCGATGCGCGGGGTCGACACGATCCTCCCCTCTAGTGGCTCGTCCTCCAGCAGCCAGACCGGGCCGTCCAGCAGGCTGCTCCCGTCCAGGTCCCCGGTGATGCCCAGGGCCTGGGTCAGCTTGCCCGGGCCGTCCGCCAGGTGGTCGGGGCGGCCGCGGCGGCGCGCCATCACCAGCTCCCCGGTGGCGGGGATGCCGCCCCTCAGCAACACCGCCTGTCCGGAGGCGGGCGAGCCGGTGACGATGTTCATGCACCAGTGGACCCCATAGGAGCGGTAGACGTACAGCCGGCCGGGCGGGCCGAACATGGAGTGGTTGCGCCTGGTGGGGCCGCGATAGGCGTGGCTGGCCGGATCGTCGATCCCTCCATAGGCCTCCACCTCGCTCAGCACCAGCTCGGTCACCTCGCCCCCCACCTCGCTGCGCAGGCGCCTGCCCAGCAGCCTGGGGGCCACCTCGCCCACCGGGCTCCCCAGCAGCTCCATCAGCCCGGAAGCCGAGGTCACTCCAGGAGGTGCAGCAGCAGCGCCTTGAAGGCGTGCAAGCGGTTCTCGGCCTGATCGAAGACCCGGGAGCGGGGGTGCTCCATGACCCCCGCGGTCACCTCCTCCCCACGGTGAGCGGGGAGGCAGTGCAAGAAGATGGCATCTGGCTCCGCCCGCTCCAAGGCCGCCTCGTCCACCTGGTAAGCGTGGAACACGCCGCGGCGCCCCTCCGCCTCCCGTTCCTGCCCCATCGAGGCCCAGACATCGGTATAGACCACGTGGGCGCCCTCCAGCGCCAGGTGCGGGTCACTGGTCACCAGGGCCTCCCCTCCCTGCTCCTTGGCGATGCGCGCCGCCAGCTCCTGGTAGTCCGGCCGAGGCTCGTAGCCGGGAGGAGTAGCGACCCGTACCGTCATCCCCGACATGGCGGCACCCACCATCAGGGAGTGGCAGACGTTGTTGCCGTCGCCCAGGTAGGCCAGCACCGTCCCGGGGAGGGGACGGGCCTCGGCGATGGTCTGCAGGTCGGCCAGGGCCTGGCAGGGATGCTCCAGGTCGGAGAGCAGATTGACGACCGGTGCGCGGGCGTGTCGGGCCAGGACGTCCAAGTCGGAGTGGTCGAAGACGCGCATGGCCAGCACGTCCAGATAGCGGTCCAGCACCCGGGCCACGTCCTCCCGGGACTCCCGCCTCCCCAGGCCCACCTCCTCGTCCTTGAGCACCACCGGCAAGCCCCCCAGCTCGTAGGTGGCCACCTCCGCCGAGACGCGGGTGCGGGTGGACGGCTTCATGAAGAAGAGCCCGACACGGACTCCCCGTAGCCGGTCACGCACCACCTCGGGCTCTCGCTTGACCACCTCCGCCCGCACCACCAGGTGCCGCAGGTCCTCCCCCGGCAGCTCTGCGATGGCCAGGAAGTCGCTCACCGCCCTGGAAGGCCTCCCCGCAGCCTGCCCCCCAGGCGCTCGGCCACCCTCGTCGCAATAGTTTGGCGCACCACCGCCACCTCGTCGTCTGTCAGGGTGTGGTCGGGAGCCCGCAGTCGGAGCCGCAGGGCCAGGCTCTTGGCGTCGGGCGGCAGCGGGCTCCCCCGGAACACGTCGAAGATGCTCGCCTCCTCCAGTAGCTGGCCGGCCGCCTCCCGCACTGCTTGGAGCAGCTCACCGGCCGGAGCCCCTTCCGGCAGTTCGAAGGCCAGGTCGAACACCACCGGCGGGAACGGGCTCGGCTCGGCAAGCTGCCACCAGCCGGGCTCCTCGAGGAGGGGGTCCAGCTCGATCTCACCCGCCACCACCCGGCCGGCCAGGCCGAAGGCGCGCACCACTGAGGGGTGCAGCTCGCCCACCCGGCCGGTGGGGCGGCCGTCGACCAGCACCTGGGCCGACCTCCCCGGATGGAAGGGTGCCCCGGCCTGCGGCTGCAAGCCGGTGGTCGCCGCGCCCAGAGAGCGCGCCACCAGCTCCCACAGGCCGGTGGCGTCGTGCACGTCGGCGCCCCGATTGGAGACGAAGGCCAGGAGGTCGGGCTGCTCGGGCAGGTTGCCCTCGTTGAGCGGGTCGCGCAGGAACACCTTGCCGATCTCGAAGAGGCTCACCTGGCCCACCCGGCGGGCCTGGTTGTAGGCAGCGGCCTGCAGCAGGCCGGGTAGCAGCGTGGTGCGCAGCACCCCCTCCTCCTCCCGCAGCGGGTTGGTGACCTCGATGGCCGATCTCCGGGGGTCGCCCTCTTCCAAACCCAAGCCGTCCAGGTCGGCCGGGCTGAGGAAGGAGAGCGTCTGCGCCTCGTAGTAACCGGCCCCCACCAGCACCTGGCGCAGCAACCGCAGGCGCTGCTGGCGGTCGGGCAATCCTCCCCCGGTCCCCTTGGGGAGGGTCTCGGGGATCTGGTCGTAGCCGTAGAGCCGCGCCACCTCCTCCACCAGGTCCGCCGGGCGACTCAGGTCGGGCCGGAAGGTGGGGACGATGACGGTGAGGGGATGGCGGCCGGTCACCTTCATCTCCAGTCGCTCCAGCAGCTCCATGACCACCGCCGGAGGCACTTCGATGCCGAGCAGGCGGGGAACCTCCCCCAGTGGGAAGGCCACCCGGTGGGCCCGTACGGGGCGCGGGTACACGTCTCGCACGCCCTCGGCGGGTCGGCCCCCGGACACCTGCGCCAGCAGCCCGGCAACACGGTCGGCGGCGAGGAGGGCGTTGTTGGGGTCCACTCCCCGCTCGAAGCGGGAGGAGGCCTCTGTGCGGAGTCCATGCCGCTTGGCGGTGCCAAGCACCGTGGGAGGGTCGAAGTAGGCGCTCTCGATCAGCACGTCTGAGGTCTCCCCCCCCA
Organism: Actinomycetota bacterium; assembly: GCA_030776765.1. Lineage (GTDB taxonomy): Bacteria > Actinomycetota > Acidimicrobiia > Spongiisociales > JALYHC01 > JALYHC01. The sequence continues at coordinate 7,754 of JALYHC010000061.1, forward strand.
CCTCGGCGTCCTCGCCGCCCATCACTCCGGCCAGCCCCACCGGGCGCTCGGCGTCGGCAATCACCAGGTCGGCCGGGTCCAGGCGCCGCTCCAGGCCGTCCAGGGTGCGCAAGGTCTCCCCCGCCCGGGCCCTGCGCACCACGATGGTGTGGCCGGCCAGGCGATCCAGGTCGAAGGCGTGCAGCGGCTGGCCGAGCTCCAAGAGCACGTAGTTGGTGGCGTCGACGACGTTGTTGATGGACCGCAGGCCGGCCGCTTGGAGCCGCAGGCGCAGCCAGGCCGGCGACGGCCCCACCCGCACCCCTCGAATCGGCCGGGCCACATAGCGGGGGCAGGCCTCCAGGTCGTCGATCCCCACCTCCACCTCGAGCGGCGGGGGTGCCTCCTTCACCTGAACCTCCGGCCGGCGGAGCCCGGTGCGGTAGTAAGCAGCCAGCTCCCGGGCCAGGCCTACCATCGACATGCAGTCCGGGCGGTTGCTGGTGATCGAGACATCGAGGACCACGTCCGGATAGGGCAGCATGGCCGTCATGTCGGCGCCGATCGAGGGGCCGGGCGGCAGCACCATGATGCCCCCCTCGTCCTCGCCCAAGCCCAACTCGGCCTCGGAGCAGATCATCCCCACCGACTGCACGCCGCGGATCCGCCGCTCCCCCACTTCCAGGGCTCCGGCCAGGGTGGCCCCCGGGAGGGCCAGCGGGACCAGCGCCCCGGTGTCGAAGTTCCAAGCCCCGCACACCACCTCCACCTGCCGGTCCCCCGCATCCACCTCCACCAGCTGCAGCCGGTCGGCCGCCGGGTGGGGGCGGCGGCCCACCACCCGGGCCACCACCACGCCCCTGAAAGGTGCCTCCAGGTACTCAACGGCCTCCACCTCGTGACCCAGACCGTTGAGCACCTGGGCCACCGCATCCGGCTTGACGATCACGTCCTCGGGCAGGTCGACGTACTCGCCAAGCCAGCGAAGCGACACCCTCACCGGAACTGCTCCAGCACTCGCAGGTCGTTCTGATAGAAGTGGCCGATGTTGGGGATGCCGTGGCGCACCATTCCCAGGCGCTCCGGGCCCATCCCGAAGGCGAAGCCGGTGACCGCCTGCGGGTCGTAGCCCACCGCCTCGAACACGTTCGGGTCCACCATCCCGCAACCGAGAAGCTCGATCCAGCCGGTCTGCCCGCAGATCCGGCACCCCGACCCGTCACAGCCGAAGCACAGCACCGCCATCTCGGCGGAAGGCTCGGTGAAGGGGAAGAAGGAGGGGGTGAAGCGCACCCGGCGGTCGGGTCCGAAGAACTGGCGGGCGAAGTAGGCGAGGGTTCCCTTCAGGTCGGCGAACGTCAGGTCCCGGTCCACCGCCAGGCCCTCCACCTGGTGGAACACCGGCGAGTGGGTGGGGTCGGGCGTGTCGCGGCGGAAGCAGCGCCCCGGCACCACGACGTAGACGGGAGGGGGGTGGACCTCCATGTAGCGAGCCTGCATGGGCGAGGTGTGGGTGCGCAGCAACACCCCCTCCGGACGTTCTCCATACCGAACGTAGAGGGTGTCGGTCTCGAGGCGGGCGGGATGCCCGTCGGGGATGTTGAGGGCGGTGAAGTTGTACCAATCGGTCTCCACCTCCGGGCCGGTGGCGACGGTGTAGCCGAGGGAGACGAAGATGTCGCAGACCTCGTCGAGGATCTGGGTGATGAGGTGCTCGGTCCCCCGGGAGGGGCGATTCCCCGGCAGGGTGACGTCGACTCGGTCCAGCTCCAGCAAAGCCGCCTCGGCTTGCGATTCCAGCTCCCGGCGGCGGGCGCCGATGAGCCGCCCCAGCTCCTCGGCCACCCTATTGACCAGCGCGCCCATCTTGCGCCGCTCCTCGAGGGGCAGCTCGCCGAGCCTGCGACGGGTGTCGGCTACCCGGGAGCGCCGCCCGAGCAGCTCGGCCTCCAACGCTTCCAGCTCCACCAAGGACGAAGCGCCGGCGATCCGGGCCGGGGCTTCCTCGCGCAGACGCTCCAGCTCGACTCCGGCCATGGAAGCGGAAGGTTAGTCCCGGCCCTCGATGGCCAGAGGAGGAATTGGCTGGGGACCGGAGAGGCGCCGGCGCAGGACCTCGTAAGCCAAGACCGATCCCGCCACCGCGGCATTGACACTCTCCGTTCCGCCCGGCATGGGGATGGTCACCCGAAGGTCGGCGGCCTCAACCACCTCCTGCGCAAGCCCCTGGGCCTCGTCGCCCACCAGGAGGGCGGGACGAGCCCCGAGGTCCGCTTCCCACGGAGGTACGCCTCCCTCCGGCACGGTGGCCACCAGCCGGTGGTGCTGTGAGCGCAACTCCTCGATCGACCTCCCTCGGCCCATCGGGGTGCGGAAGTGACCGCCGGCTGCCGCCCGCAGCACTTTGGGAGACCAGAGATCAGCGGTCCCCGGGCCGGCCACCACCGTCATGCCGAAGGCGGCCGCGGTCCGGATGAGGGTGCCGACGTTGCCCGGATCGCCCACCCCCCAGAGCACCAGCAGCTCATCGCCCAGCCGGCCGTGCCCAGAAGGGACCGGCATCGGGATGGCCATCACTGCCACCGGGCCGCGGGGATGCTCGGTGGGGGCCAGTCGATGGAGCACTCTTCGAGTGACCGGCACCAGCTCGCTGCCCGCCCGCCGCGCCAGGTTCTCCGCCTCCTCGTCGCCGGGCAAGGCGAACACCAGGCGGACGTCGGCTCCTGCCCGCACCGCCTCGAGCAGTAGGTGGGGCCCCTCCAGCAGGGTCAGGCCGGCTTCTCGCCGGCCGGCTGCCCTGTGCAGCCGAACCGCCTCGGCCACCCGACGGTTGCGGGCAGAGCGGACCGGCTCTCCGGGAGGGACCATGAGAGGGGGTAAGCCGCCCTCCGGATCAGTGACCGGCGTCCCCGGCTGCTTCCACGAGCTGGCGAAAGGCGTCGGCGTCGTGCACCGCCATGTCGGCGAGGATCTTGCGGTCCACCTCGATGCCGGCCGCCTTCAGCCCGCCCATGAGGCGCGAGTATGTGGTGCCGTTCTGCCGGGCGGCTGCGTTGATGCGGGCGATCCAGAGTCGCCGAAAGTCCCCCTTGCGGTCTCGCCGGTCGCGGTAGGCGTCCGCCATGGCGTGCATGACCTGCTCGTTGGCGGTCCGTACCCGGCGGCTGCGGGCTCCCTTGTAGCCCTTGGCACGCTCGAGGATCTTGCGGCGCTTCTTCTTGGCGTGGACGGAACGCTTCACTCGAGCCATGGCAACTCCCGTCAGTCGGCCAGCAAGCGACGAGCCCGCCGCTCGTCGGCTTTGGAGAGCGGAACCTGCCCTTGCAAGCGGCGAAGCCGCCGACTCGACTTCTTGACCGCCAGGTGGCTGCGGTAGGACTGTCGCCGGCGCAGCTTCCCGGAGCCGGTCACCTTCAGCCGCTTGGCGGCACCCTTGTGGGTCTTCGTCTTCGGCACCTCAATCGCCTCCATTCTCGGCAGCGCCGGCCTCCGCAGCCCCCACCGGCTCGTCCCGAGGCAGGCGCCGGGCAGGTGCCAGCATCATGCTCATGTTGCGACCCTCCAGCCTCGGCTCTGCCTCCACCACCGCCAGGTCGTCGACCTCCTTGACCAGCCGTCGCAGCAACCGCTCCCCCAGCTCGGGATGGGTCACCTCCCGGCCCCGGAACATCATCGTCACCTTCACCTTGTCCCCCTCGCCCAGGAACTCCTCCACCCTCCGGCGCTTCACGTCGAAGTCGTGGTGGTCGATCTTGGGCTTGAACTTGACTTCCTTGATGACGGTGCGGGTCTGTTTCTTGCGAGCCTCCCGCTGGCGGACAGACTGCTCGTACTTCCACTTGCCGTAGTCCATCAGCCGGCAAACGGGAGGACTGGACTGAGGAGCGACCTCTACCAGGTCCAGTCCCAGCTGTTCGGCCAGCCAGAGGGCTTCCTCCAGCCGCTTCACCCCGACTTGCGTCCCATCCGGAGCCACTACCCGGACCTCATTGGCCCTGATCCGGTCGTTGACGCGCAGCTCGTTATCGATAAGGGCCTCCTCCAAACACAGGAAATCGGCAGCAAGAGAGGGACTCGCTGCCGATCGGTTGACCCCTCACCTGTCGCGAAGTGGCCGGGTGGGAAGCAGCCGCCTCCTCTTGTTCTCGGTTGTCGCCGGGCAGTATACGCGCCGACCGGCCGCAGCGCCCGGGATGCGACGGTAGCGTGCTGCAGCATGCCCGGCACTCCACCTCCCCATCCCGCTCTCCCTCATCGACCTCGTGGTGGACCTCGTGGGGGACCTCACGGGCGACCTCATGGGGGACCTCACGGGCGGGGAGAACGCCTCGTCGAGCACCTGCTGGAGTTGGTCCCCTACCTGGAGAAGGAGATGCTGGTGTTGAGCTCCCTGGTGCGGCCGGGTGACATCTGTGTGGACGTCGGGGCGGCCGGGGGGACCTACCTTTACCTGCTCTCCCGGCTGGTGGGCGAGAGCGGCCGGGTCTACGCCTTCGAGCCAAGGGCCGGCTCCTACCGCTTCCTGGAGCGCATGTGCCGCCGGCTCCGGCTCAGGAACGTCAGCGTGCACCGGCTAGCCCTCGCCGAGTCGCCCCGCCCCGAGCCCATGCTGATGCCCAAGCGAAGCGGCATCCCCTTCACCACCCGCGCCTTCTTGCGGAGGGGTCTGGACAGCCACACCTCGGGCTACTACCCGGAGTTCACCTCCAGCCGGCAGTTCCTCATCCAGGCCACCACCCTCGACCGCTTCGTCGAGGAGAACCGGGTGCCGCGGGTGGACTTCGTCAAGTGTGACGTGGAGGGGGCCGAGCTCTGGGCCCTCCAGGGAGCGGCCGCCACCATCGGGGCCCACCGCCCCATCCTGCTTTGCGAGATCGAGGACCGGCACCTGGGCAAGTACGGCCTCTCGTCGAGCGACCTGATGAGATGGCTCCGCCAGTACACCTACTCGCCCTTCGCCTTCCGATCCGGTCGGCTGAGCGAGGTGGGGGGAGTCACCCCGGACGAGAACAACTACCTGTTCCTGCCCCGCTCCCCCTCCTGAGAGCCCGCAGCACCATGGCGGTGCGAACCGCCGCCTCGGCGGCCTCGGCTCCCTTGTTCCCCGGACCCGGCAGGCTGCGCTCACGCGCCTGCGAGAGCCGGCGAACCGTGAGGACCCCGAAGCCCACCGCCACGTCCCTCTCCAGCATCACCTGCCGCAGCCCCGCCGATGCTTCGGCCGCCAGATAGCGGTAGTGGTCGGTCTCCCCCTCGATCAGGGCCCCCAGGGCCACCACCGTCTGGCATCCCGCCTCCGCCAGGCGCCGCACGGCGAGGGGCAGCTCCCAGGCGCCGGGTACCCGCACCACCGTGACGTCCTGCCCGCCGGCCTGCTTCAGCACCCTCAGGGCGCCCTCCAGGAGGCCTTCGGTCACCACCTGGTTGAAGCTGGAGACCGCCACACCGACCTGGAGGTCCCGGGCATCGAGGGAGCCTTCCACCTCACGCACTGCCGGTCGCCTCCTCCAGGTGGAGAAGGTGGCCCGGCTCGTGCGCCTCGCCGGCGCCACGCCGGAAGGCGATCAGGTCGGCTACCGTCACCATCAGCAGGCCGTGCCGCCGGGCGAGCACCTCGAGCTCAGGTAGACGGGCCATCGTCCCGTCCGAGTGCATCACCTCGCAGATCACCGCCGACGGGTACAGGCCCGCCTGGGCCACCAGGTCCACCGATGCCTCAGTATGTCCCGGCCGGCGAAGCACCCCACCGGTTGTGTAGCGGAGGGGGAAGATGTGCCCGGGCCGGCGCAGGTCCTCGGGGCGGGTCCCGGGGGCCACCAGGGCGCGCACGGTGGCGGCGCGGTCGTAGGCGGAGATCCCGGTAGTGGTCCCCTCCCGGTAGTCCACCGAGACGGTGAAAGGCGTGGCGCGGGGGTCGAGAGTCATCTCCTCCACCATCAATGGCAGTCGCAGCTCGATGAGCCGCTCGGGAAGCATCGGCACGCAGATCAAGCCCCTTCCGTAGGTGGCCATGAAGTTGATGGTGTGGGCGCTGGTGGTCTGGGCGGCGGCCACCAGGTCGCCCTCGTTCTCGCGCTGTGCGTCGTCCACCACGACGACCATCTCGCCTCGGCCCAGGGCGTCCACCGCCTGCCCGATCGGGGCGAAGCTCATCGCCTGACCTCCAGTAGGCGCTCCACGTACTTGGCGACCACGTCCACCTCCACATTGACCAGGGAGCCCTCTTGCAAGGTCCCCAGGGTGGTCTCCTGAAGGGTGTGGGGGATCAGCGCCACCTGGAAGCCCTCCGGCGCCAAGCGGGCTACCGTCAGACTGACGCCGTCCACGGCCACCGACCCCTTCTCCGCCAGGTAGGGGCGCAGCCTCTCGGGGAGGGCGACCTGCAGGCGCCGGCCGTCCCCCACGGCCAGGGTCTCGCTCACCGTCCCCAACCCGTCTACGTGGCCCTGCACGAGGTGTCCGTCGAGTGGTTCCCCAAGGCGCGCCGCCCGCTCCAGGTTGACCCCGTCACCGGCGGCCAGCCCGCCCAGGGTGGTGCGCTCCAACGTCTCCCGCACCACTTCCACGGTGAACACGCGAGGGGCGACGGCGACGATGGTGAGACAAGCGCCGTTCACCGCCACAGACGCACCCACCTCGAGGCCCTCCACGAGCTTGGCTTCGACTTTCAGCTCGACTCCGGCTTCCGAGGTCCTCACGGCCAGCACCTGGCCCACCTCTTCGACGATCCCGGTGAACATCAGCTCTCCGGCAGGAACTCGACACGAACGTCCCCGCCCACCTGCCGGAGGTCGACGATGCGCACGCGCCGGGCCCGGCTCAGCGTCTCGAACCTGCCGGAAAGTGCCGCAAGGCCGACTCCCCCCGCCAGCCGAGCGCCCAAATAGAGCACGCCGCGATCCACCAGCCCGAGGCCGACCAGGGAGGCCGCCAGGGTCGGTCCCCCTTCGACGAGCAGGTCGACGATCCCCCGCCTCCCCAGCTCGGCCAGCCCCGCTCGCAGGTCGACGGCCTCCCCGTCGCCGGCCACCACCACTTCCGCCGGAAGGTCCACGGGCCGGGGGGCCAGCACCAGCGCCTTGCGGGCGAAGAGGCGCGCCTCGAGCGGGAGAGCCCGACGACCGGCCACCACGATGGGAAGGGGGCCAGGTCCATCCTGCCCGTTCAGGCGCACGGTGAGGCGCGGATCGTCGGCCAGTACGGTGCCGGCGCCCACCATCACCGCGTCCGACCACGCCCTCAGGTGATGGGCGTCGCGCCGCGCCTCGGGTGAGGTGATCCACTGCGAGCTTCCGTCGAGGGCCGCCGCCTGCCCGTCCAGGGTGACGGCCTGCTTGAGGGTTACCCGAGGGCGCCCGGTCCGCCGGTGATGGAAGTAACCGGGGTCCAGGGCCTCCGCCTCCTCTGACAGGACGCCCTCCAGCACCTCGATCCCCGATTCCCTGAGGCCGGCCAGCCCCCGGCCCGCCACCCGAGGGTCGGGGTCGCCGGCCCCCACCACCACCCTTCTCACGCCAGCATCCACCAGCGCCCCCAAGCAAGGCGCTGTTCTCCCCAAATGGACACACGGCTCCAGCGTGACCACCACGGTGGCGCCCCGTGCGTCCGGGCCCGCCTGGGCAAGCGCCAGCACCTCGGCGTGCGGCTGCCCCGGCCCCTGGTAGGCGCCCTCACCCACCACCTCTCCATCCGTAGTCACCACCAGGGCCCCTACTTTTGGATTGGGGTGGGGACGCGCCGGCGAGGCGAGGGCGATGGCCCGTCGCATCAGCTGCTGCTCACGCACTCGCTCTCCTCATGGCGGCGTGGCCCCATCGAGGCCTCATGGGAGCTAGGAGGAAAAGCCGCGCGCGCAACCAAGGCCCTCCTTCTCCCATCCGGACTGTCACCGTCGGCCCCGGAATCTCACCGGGTCCACCCCTCGTTCGAGGGGGTAGCGGGCTGTCACCGCCGGTCGGGAATTACACCCTGCCCCGAAGGTGGGCTGCGAGCGAGTATAGGGCTGGTTCTTGGTTCAGTCGAAGCCAACCTCAACCACCGGTTCCTCATCGAACACGGCATCCTCGACGTGCTTCCGGAGCCGACACCCATTGGCCTGGGCATCCTTCGCAGTCTCGCCAGATCTGTTGTGGTGATTCACCGGCGAGGAGTCTCTTGCCTTCGTCACGGATCAGGACACCGATCAGCATTCCTTGGGGAGTGGTTACCAGGACGTGGGCTGCGTCCCGGCGATCCATACGGTCGATGAGCGGTTGAAGAAGGCTGTGTGGCCGGACGGTGGCGGGCCCCGGCTCCATGACTTGCTCTACTGTCACACGGTCGTCCCCTGCGAGTTCGGGCTGGCGGAGGCGGCCCGTGACGATTCCGTCGCAGTCAACCACCACACACATGTCCCAGCCAACCTTGGTGATACGGGAGCGGACCTCTTCGATCGCCTCGTCTGGGCGGCAGGTGGGAACGTCGGGCCGGGTGGCATCGGCGACACGCTGCGCTTGAGCGGCGGTGCCCTCCAGCGGGAGACCAGCTGCCTTCCAATCGGCGATGCCGAGTACGTAGTCATAGACCCTGGTGAATCCGAGGGCTTCGAGCCGGCACGCGGCTCGTGGTGACATGTCTCAGAGGCCGTCGTGGCAGTAGACCACCACAGGGTTGTCCCGGCAGAGGACCGAGACGGCGTGATCGGTGAGCTGTTTGAGTGGGATGTTGACCGCACCGGGGATATGAGACCCGTCGTATTCGCGCCTCGGGAGCACGTCGATGATCTGGGCGTCCTCGGATTCGATGAGTCTGAGCAGCTGTTGCCGGTCAGTGGCCGTCACCACGAGTTCGCCCTTTCTGTGTCCTGGCGATTGCTTTGCGAAGCTGGCCGATGGTGGGTGACCCGGCGGGTCCCGTCTCGGTGTCGTAGATCCGGCAGGCCAAACCGGGCTCGGCATTGGGCTTGGCGAATGGGTCGACGCCGTTGATCAGGACGGTTGGAGAACCGGGGAAACGACGCTGCACCGCCTTCTCGTAGCTGTCGATCACCTCGTAGTCGATGGTGGCGTCCAAACCGCCGTCGATGAGGGTTGCCACGTACCGGGCGGTTGTCTCCCAGTTGGGACAGCCGTCGAAGTACTGGAGGATGATCTCGGTCATGCTGAGGTGTCGTTCCAGCCGGTCTGCCCGAGAGCCGTTCCCAACTGAGCTCGTTGGTCAGGCGTCCGAGTGATCGTCATGGGTCCTCCATGTCTGGGGTGGATGCCGCCAACGTACACCTTCAAGTACGGTTGAAAGTCAAGTGGTAACCTGGCGGTATGAAGATCGGTGAAGTTGCACGCAAGGTGGGGCTTGCCACCTCGGCCATTCGCTTCTATGAAGAGGCGGGCCTGCTACCCGAGCCGGAGCGCACCCCCTCCGGCTACCGGAGTTACCACCCATCGGTGATCGACCGACTGGCATTCATCCGAGCCGGCCAGGCGGTAGGACTCACCCTGAGCGAATTGCACGACGTACTACAGATCCGGGATCGAGGTGAGGCACCGTGCCGACATGTCGCCGAGCTGATTGGAAACCGCATTCGGGAGATCGACGAACGCATCGGCGATCTGCGCCTGCTCCGCAAAGATCTAGCCGCCCTGGCAGAGACCGCCGCCCATTTCGATCCGGCGGAATGCACCCCGGAAAGCGTGTGCAAGATCCTCAAGGGCTAGGTGGTGCGGCGGTCGATCTCGTAGGCCGATCCCCGCTTGCGCTTGGCGAACTCCTTCATCTCGACGGCGATGGCCGAGGCCTCCCATTGGCTCGTGATGCGCCGGTGCAGGTTGGTGGCCACGCCCATCGACACCGAGGCGATCGGGAAGGCGTGCTGCTCCCCCCGCCGGTCCGTCACCTCGATGTACCCTCGCAGGGCGTCCGGTGTGTCGTAGAAGTCGAGGACCCCGTCGTCGAAGATCCGCAGGGACGCCTTGCAGAAGTCCTCCACCAGGTTGGGGTCGATGACCGCTACGAAGTCGTCGCCACCGATGTGGCCGACGAAGGCGTTGGGGTCCCCGGTCTCGGCGGCACCCTCCAGCAGGGAGTGGGCCAGGAACTTGATGACCTGGTCCCCCCTCATGAAGCCGTAGTGGTCGTTGAACGGCTTGAAGTTGTCGAGGTCGGCGTGCACCAGGGCGAGGGGGGCGTTCGACCTCACTCGCGCCTCCAGCTCTTCAGAGATGCGGAAGTTCCCGGGGAGCCCGGTGAGGGGCGACATGTCTCGCATCGACTTGGCCCTCCGCATGACCGTCTTCACCCTGGCGAGCAGCTCGTGGGGGTCGAAGGGCTTGGTGATGTAGTCGTCGGCGCCCAGCTCCAGGCCCACCACGAGGTCTTCCGGCAGGACCCGGGCGGTGAGCAGGATGACGGGGACGTTGGGCGCCGCCGGGCGGGTGCGGAGGTGCCGCAGCACCGCCAGGCCGTCCATCTCCGGCATCATGACATCGAGCAGCACCAGGTCGGGAGGCGAGGCCAGGGTCTTGGACAGCGCCTCCCGCCCATCGGAGGCCGTCTCCACCGAGAAGCCTTCCATCTCCAGGCTGACGCGCACGAACTGGACGACATCGGGATCGTCGTCGGCGATGAGGATCTTCTCGGCCATCTACTCCACCGCTTCCACAGCCTCTCGCAGACGGCGGACCGCTTCCACCGGGTCGTGTGCCCGGAAGATGGCCGTCCCGGCAACGAATATGTCGGCGCCTGCCCGCCGGGCCAACGGGGCCGTCTCGGGGGTGATGCCCCCGTCCACCTGTATATCGGTCCGAAGGCCCCGTGAGTCAACCCATTCCCTGGCCTGCCCCACCTTGGTGAGGACGCCGGGGATGAACTCCTGGCCACCGAACCCGGGATCCACGGACATCACCAGCAGCAGGTCGCACAGCTCGAGGAAGGGGGCCACCGCCTCGAAGGGTGTCGGGGGGCTGAGGACCAGGCCGAAGTCGAGACCCACCTCCCGGGCCAGCCGGGCCACCTCGGTGGGATCGGGATGAACCTCGATGTGGATGCTGACCAGGTCCGCCCCCGCTTCCCTGAGCTGTTTGAAGTAGGTATCGGGGTTGGTGGTCATGAGGTGACAGTCGAAGTAGAGCGAGGAACGAGGGCGCAGCGATTCGATGACCGGCATGCCAAAGGAGAGGTTGGGGACGAAGTGACCGTCCATGACGTCGAGGTGGAGGAGGTCAACCTGCGCCTCCACCCGGGCCACCTCCTCTGCCAGCCGGGAGAAGTCGGCGGCGAGCAGCGAGGGAGCGATGCGGGGAGGTTTGAGCATCCGGCTCATTGTAAGGGAGGGGTACTTTCGGCCTCTCTCTCGCCGGTGCAGCCGCTACCGCAGCCCGGCCAGCGGGCCTCGCCTGCCCCGGGCCCACTCCTCCCCCGTCATGGCCTTCCCGCCGGCGGGCTGGACCTCCACCAGCTCCACGGGCTGGTCGGCGGTAGCCAGCAAGAGCCGGCGGTCGACGAGCTTCATGGTTCCGGGAGGTACTCCCGGAAGACCCCCTCCCTGAAGACGGCGAGGGAGAAGACGAGCCCTCCACACCTTCAGGCGCTGATCGCCTACCACGCCCCAGGCACCAGGTCGCGGGTTGAAGGCACGCACCCCACGCAGCACCGGGGCCGCTCCCTGCCACGGGTCGAGGTGGGCCTCCTCCACAGCCACCTTCGGCGCCTGCGTGGCCAGCGCCTCGTCCTGGGCTTCGGGCGACAGCTCCGCAGCCAGGTGACGAGGCAGGCCGGTCCTCAGCAGGGCGGCACCCAGCTCGGCCAGGCGGCCGGTCAGCTCCCCGGCCGTCTCGTCGGGCAGGACCTCGATCTCGGCCCGGGCAAGCACCGGCCCGGTATCCAGCCCCTCGTCCATCAGCATCAGCGAGACACCGGTCCGCTGGTCACCAGACAGGATTGCCCGCTGCACGGGCGCCGCCCCTCGCCAGCGTGGGAGCAGCGAGAAGTGCAGGTTGAGCAGCCCGAACGGCGGGATGGCCAGTAGACGGGCGGGGAGGAGCTGCCCGTAGGCCACCACCACCCCGACATCGGGTTCCGCCTCCCTCAGCAGGTCGACGATCTCGGCGGCCCGTTCCGGTTGGGCGAGCGGCAGGGCCAGCTCTTCCGCCGCCTGCTTCACGGGGGAGGATTGGAGGCGGCCGGAGCGGCCACGCGCCCGGTCGGGGCGGGTCACCACCACCGCTACTTCGGCCACCTCCCTCAGCGCGGCCAAGGCGGGCAGGGCGCTGGCCGGCGTGCCGAAGAAGACGGCTCTCCTCACCCCCGGCTGGGCAGACCCAGGGCTTCCTCCCGCAGCCGTCGCAGCGCCTCTTTCCGGGGGCCCTCCGCCAGCCGCTCGATGAGCAGCTTGCCGTGCAGATGGTCCACCTCGTGGAGGAGGACCCGGCCGAGCAGCTCGTCGCCCACGTACTCCACCACCCTGCCTCCCAGGTCCCGCCCCCGCGCTCGCACCAAGCCCGGTCGGGTGATGGGCCAGTACTTCTCCGGGACCGACAGGCAGCCCTCGTCGAACGTCCAGTCCCCCGAGCTTTCCACGATCTCCGGGTTGATCATCTCGTGCGGACCCTCGCCGACGTCGAAGACGATCACCCGGCGGAGGATGCCGATCTGGGGGGCGGCCAGGCCCACTCCGGGCGCCTCGTACATGGTCTCCAGCATGTCCTCCACCAGCCGGCGGATCGCCTCGTCTATCTCCCCTACCGGATCGGCCGGCGTGCGAAGCACCGGGTCGCCGAAGGTCCGGATCGGGTAGATGGCCACGGCCGGCAGGATAGGTAGAGGCGGGGTTGAAACCGGCCGTTTCTCCGGGTGGCGGAGGGGATCACAGCTCCACCGGGTCGGCGTCCACATGAACGCGGGCGCCCTGATCCCGCAGGTGCTGGACCAGCCCGCGCAGGGCAATCCGCGCCGGGCGCAGATCGCCGCCCTGTACCAGCCAGCGCTGGCGATTGCCCGCCTCGGCCGGTCCCAGCACCATCGCCCCGGTGGCCGCCTCTCGCAATCTCTCCTCGAGGGTGGCCGGGGCATCCTGGACCTCGAGCACCAGGATCTCCCCCGCCGGAGGAAAGCCCATGCGCTCTCGACCCTCCAGCTCCTGGCGCAGATACGGCACCGGGTCACCCCGACGCAGGCTGACGATCGCCGGGTGCTGTGGCTGAGCCGTCTGCACGATGGCCCGGGAGGACCCGGTTCCCACCGTGCAGGCCACCCTTGCCAGCAGCCGCAACGCCTCCTCCCCGGCTCGGTAGTTGGGGGCCATGAGGAGCCCGTCGGCGTCGACCACCACGGCCAGTCGCACGGGGGGGACCCCGAGCAGGTCTCTTTCCGTTCCCACCATCACCGCTCGGGCGGCTTGCACATCCCCCACCACCTGCCGGCCCAGCACACCCTCTACCTCTTCCACCACCCGGCCCACCCCCGCCCCCAGGGGCTCGAACTGCTTCCCCCCGCAGGAGGCACAAGGGCCGAGCTCCGTTCGGCAGCGAGGGCAGCTCTCCCCCCGTCCCGGATGGGAGCCGCACGATGGGCAGCGCCGCAGCGTGCGGCACCTGGCACATCGGAAGGCCGGCGCATAGCCCCTCCGGTGGGTGAACACGAAGGCGCGCTGGCCCTCACCGACGATGGCGTGCAGGGCCATGCGGGCTCGCCCGGTGAGCATACCGCCCCCCGGTGGCTCCTGCCCTCGATCCACCACCTCCACTAGCGGCCAGGCCCGCGCCGGCCCCACACGGGTCACCTCGACCCCGCCGGCTAACAGCTCGGTGGTGGGAACCCGGCCGATGAAGGACAGGTCGAAGCGCTCGATCACCGCCCGCCGCCGCAGGACCTCCCGCACATGAGTGGTGGGGGTCTGCTTCTCCTTCATCCCCCGGCGCCCCTCTTCCACCACAATGGCCAGCTCCAGCTCGGCCACCGGCCAAAAACCCACTCCCCGGGTTCCCACCACCAACCGGCCCGGGCACTGGGCGGCTTGCTGCCAAGCCTCGGTCTGGCGACGGTTTCCCAACTCCGAGAGCCCCAGCACCAGGCGCCTTGCGACTCGCTCCCGCAGTTCCCCGGCCAGCGCGGTGGCTTCCGCCGCAGTAGCGGTCACCACCAGCACCGAACGGCCGGCGGCCAGTCGAGGCTCGGCCAGCTCGTCGACCAGCCCCGCCCATCCTCCCCGTGCCAGGAGGTAGCTCGCCCGAGGGTGCCCCCGGCGAGTCGCAGTGGCCCTTTCCTCCCCACTTGGCCCATTTGGCCCATCTGGCCCTGGCGGCCCAAGGGACTCCCGGCAGGGCGTTTGCCGGGGCAGGTTGGGAGGCGCCGCCCTGCCCAACAGGACCGCCAGTGGAGCCACGTAGTGGAGGGCGCACCACCGAAGGGCCTCGAGGAGCTTGGGGCTGAAGACCGGTTGTTCTCCGGAGATCCCCACCACCTCCTTCAACCCGTGGGAGGCGCCGTTGCGCAGCCCCACCACATAGCCCCGGACCCGTCGCCCGCCGAGCGGAATCCGCACCAGCGATCCCACCTGCACTCGGCCCACCAGCGACTCGGGGACCAGATAGGAGAACCCGTCGTCCACCGAGAAGGTGGGCAGGTCGGGGACGACCTGTGCGATGGGGAAGCTCTTCAGAGGGCCGAGGCGGCCTGGGCCAGCTCCTCGGCGAGCTCGGTCGACTCCCATGTGAAGTCGGCTTCCTCCCGCCCGAAATGACCGTAGGCGGACGTCGCACGGTAGATGGGCCTGCGCAGCCGCAGCCGCTCGATGATGGCCCCCGGACGAAAGTCGAACATCTCCCGGACGAGCTCCTCCAGCCCCTGCGGGTTTACCTCGGACGTCCCGAAGGTGTCCAGGTGGATAGAGAAGGGATGCGACCGGCCGATGGCGTAGGAGACCTGCAGCTCGCAGCGGCCGGCCAAGCCGGCAGCCACCACGTTCTTGGCGGCGTGCCGGGCCGCGTAGGCGCCCGAGCGGTCCACCTTGGTGGGGTCCTTGCCCGAGAAGCTGCCCCCGCCATGGCGACCCAGGCCCCCGTACGTGTCCACGATGATCTTGCGACCGGTGAGACCGGCATCGGCCTGCGGGCCGCCCAGCTCGAAGCGTCCCGTCGGGTTGACCAGGAAGTCGCTGTGCTCGTCGAGCAGCTCCGGTTCGATGACCGCCGTCACGACATGCTTCCACAGGTCGGGCACCAGCCCCTCTTCCAGGTCGACCTCGGGATCGTGCTGGGCGGAGATCAGGATTCGGTCCACCCGCACTGGGCGGCCGTCGTGGTACTCGACCGTCACCTGTGTCTTGCCGTCCGGTCGGAGGTAGTCGAGCTGCCGATCCTTTCGCACCTCCGCCAGGCGGCGAGCCAGCCGATGAGCCAGGTCGATGGGCATCGGCATGCAGGTAGGAGTCTCGTCGACCGCATAGCCGAACATCATCCCCTGGTCGCCCGCCCCCAGCAGGTCCAAGGGGTCAGTCGAGCCCTGCCGGGCCTCGGCCGATGCCGACACTCCCACCGAGATCTCCGGGCTCTGCCGGTCGAGCGCCACCATCACCCCGCAGGTATCGCCGGCGAACCCGTCCTCTGGAAAGCAGTAGCCGATGTCGGTGATGGCCTGCCGCACCACACCCACCACGTCTGGACGGGCCGTCGTGGAGATCTCTCCGGCCACCACCGCCAATCCGGTGGTGACCAGGGTCTCACAGGCCACCCGGCCCTCGGGGTCGTCCTTGAGGACGGCATCGAGTACCGAGTCCGAGATGCGGTCGGCGACCTTGTCCGGGTGGCCTTCGGTGACCGATTCAGAGGTGAGGAACGTGCGCCGCATCGGGCGAGTATAAGGGCGGCACCTCGGCCGGTGGCTCCTCCTCGAGTGTCAGCGAGGCCGCCGCAGCTCGGCGATGCGGTCCCAGAGCCGACGGGCCACCTCTGCCTTGGCCATGAGAGGCCAGGGCTCGCTTCGGCCGTCGGGCAGGATGAGCGTCACCTGGTTGGTGTCGGTTCCGAACCCGGAGCCCGGCCGCGCCACGTCGTTGGCCACCAGCAAGTCGACTCGCTTGTGGCGCGCCTTGTCGAGCGCCCCCTCCATCGCACCCGCCTCGGCGGCGAACCCCACCACATAGGGACGCTGGTCCCGCCCGGTGATGCCGTCCAGGATGTCGGGAGTGGGCTCAAGCACCAGCTCGGGAGGGCCGGCAGCCCGCCGCAGCTTCTCCTCAGAGGGTGCCTTGGGTCGGAAGTCGGCCACCGCGGCCGCCATCACTACCACGTCCTTGCCCTCCAGGCGGCTCCACACCGCTTCCGCCATCTCGGCCGCCGTCTCCACCTCCACCAGCTCGGCTCCCGCCGGCGGCGCCAGCTCGGCGCTGGTCACCAGGGTGACGCTCGCTCCCCGTCGAGCTGCCTCGGAGGCCAAGGCATGGCCCATCTTGCCGGAGGACCGATTGCTCAGGTAGCGGACCGGGTCGATCGGCTCACGGGTGCCGCCGGCCGTCACCAGCACCCGCCAGCCCTCCAGGTCTCCGGCCAACAGGTCCTCCAGGGTGGCCACGATCTCCTCGGGCTCCGCCATTCGGCCCGGCCCTTCCTCTCCACCGGCCAGCTGGCCCCGGCCGGGTCCCACCAACCGATAGCCGTCGGCCTGTAACTGGGCCACGTTGCGCCGGGTGGCGGGATGCTCCCACATCTCGGCATGCATGGCCGGGGCGACCAACACCGGCACCGTGGTGGTGAGCAGGGTGGCGGAGAGGAGGTCGTCGCTCAGCCCGTGCGCCAACTTGGCGATCAGCTTGGCGGTGGCGGGGGCCACCACCACCGCATCGGCCCAACGAGCCAGGTCGGTGTGGGGAATGGGCGTGGCGCCCCCGAACAGCTCCGTCTCCACAGCGCGTCCGGTGACCGCCGAGAAGCTCTGCCGGGCTACGAAGCGCAGGGCACCCCGGCTCATCACCGTGCGAACCTGAGCCCCTCGCTCCACCAGCCGGCGCGCCAGGTAGACCGACTTGTAAGCGGCGATGCCGCCGGTGACCCCCAGGACGACCCGCCGGCCGGCCAGCACGCCTATTCGGAGCGCTCGAAGGCCACCTTGCCCTCGGCGATCTCCTCCAAGGCGATGGAGAGGGGCTTGCGCGATAGCGAATGGACCTGAGGAGGCACGAAGTGGCCTAATCCCTCGCCCAGTTGATTGAAGTAAGCGTTGATCTGGCGAGCCCGGCGGGCGGACAGCACCACCAGGGTGAACCGGCCGTCGACCTTATCCAGGACCTCTTCGATGGGTGGATTGATCACGAGACCGCCTTCGCTTGGCTCGGGGCGCGCTGCGCCTATGCGAGGGTACCACTCCTGCGGAACAAGGGCTCGCCCCCAGAGGGCGCCGGCGGTCAGGAGAACTCTTGAAGGAGTGAGGCCTTCTGTCGCTCACCAAGGCCGCGGATGCGACGGTTCTCCGGGATGCCGTGGCTCTCCAGAGCTCGCTTGGCTCTTATCTTCCCCACCCCGGGAAGCGACGACAGCACAGAGTCGATCTTCATGCCGGCAATGAAGTCATCGCTCTGCGCTCGCTCGAAGAGCTCTGACAGGGTCACCGAACCCGTCTTCAGCAGCTCCTTCTGCTCCGCCCGCACCCGGCGGGCCTGCTGGGCCTTGTCCAGGGCAGCCCGTCGCCGCTCGGGGTCCAAGGCTGGTGGCTGGGTGGGCATCGCACCTCCTCTCGTCGGCGGAACTGTATCAAGGCTAGGGACCGCCACTCCAACGTCCTTGTTCAGCGGGTGGGAGAAGACCCCCACCCCAACCGTTTTCTTCAGGGGGTGGTCGGCCATAAGAGGAGGTGGGGGCACAAGGGGCCTCCCACCCCCCGAGCCCCCCGGCCCCGCAAGCGGGGGAGGGAGCCGAGGCCGGACCCCCGGGCCTCTCCTTCCCCGGTCAGCTACACCTGCACCTGTTGTGCCAGACGGGCGGCCGCTTCCACCGGGTCGGCGGCTCGGGTGACCGCTCGCCCCACCACCACCAAGTCGGCCCCGTGACGAAGGGCATCCTCGGCACTGGCCACCCGCACCTGGTCGTCGAGCGGCGACCCCTCGATTCGGATGCCGGGCGTCACCTTGCGCAACCGGGGGGCCACCTGTCCCACCACCAGCAGCTCACGCGGAGAGCAGATGACTCCCTCGCACCCGGCGGCCAAAGCCAGCCGTGCCAGGCGCGAGGTGAGCTTTCCGGTGGTCCCCAGCCCCGCCTCGGCCAGCTCCGAATCGCCCAAGCTGGTGAGGACGGTGACCGCCAGCACGCCGGCGGGACGGCCGCCCGCCTCCTCCTCGAGCTCCTGCCGGACCGACTCCAGCATGCTTCTCCCCCCCAGTGCGTGGGCCGTCACCCAGCGGGCTCCCAGGGCCGCCAGTCGCCGAGCGGCCCGCCCGGCGGTGGTGGGAATGTCGTGCAGCTTGGCATCGGCCAGCACCGGCTTTCCCAAAGCCCCCACCGCCGCCACCGCCGCCGGCCCCGGTCCCATCAGCAGCTCCAGGCCCACCTTGAAGCCCCCCACATACGGCAGCAGGGCCTTGGCCATGCGCACCGCCGCCTCCGCCGTCCCCATGTCGAGGGCGACGAGGACCGGGTTGTCGTGCGGGTCACCTCTTCCCCCCTTCATGAACGGGCACCTCCCACCAGCTCACCGATATCTACGATGCCGTGGCGCCGGCAGTGGGCCTCCAGCTCCCGCCGAATCCTGCGCCCGGCCCGCGGCTCCGCCAGATTGACCGTTCCCAGGGCCACCGCCTGCGCCCCGGCAAGGAGGTACTCCACCACGTCCGATCCGCTCCGCACGCCCCCGCATCCCACGATGGGGACGTGGGAGAGATGCCGGCGCACCTCCCAGACACACCTCAACGCGATCGGCTTGAGTGGCGCTCCCGAATAGCCTCCCACCACCCCGGAGAGCAGGGGTCGGCGAGAGCCGGGGTCGAAACCGGCCCCCCAGATGGTGTTGGTGAGCACCACCCAGTCGGCTCCGCCCTCGACGACGGCTCCCGCCACCGCCACGATGTCACCCGCATTGGGGGAGAGCTTGGCTCCCACCGGCACGTCGACGGCACCCCGGACCGCCGCCACCACCTCCCCCGAAGCAGGCGGATCGAGAGCGAACATGGTGCCGCTCTCGAGATTGGGGCAGGACAGGTTGACCTCGACGGCCTGCACCCCGACTCGGGCGAGTCCCTTGGCAACCCTGCAGAACTCCTCGGCAGTGGTGCCCACTGCCGAACCCCACACCGGAACGTCCAGGGTGCCCAGCAGGGGTCCCACCTCGTCGGCCCACCGCTCGATGCCCGGATTCTGGATGCCCACCCCGTTCAGCATGCCCGTTCCGGCCGGGGCCAGGCGCGGCTGAGCCCTACCCGGCCAGGGGTCGCCGCTCACCGACTTGGCCACCGCCGCCCCGTACGCCTCCAAGGCTCCCACCGGAGCGAAGTCGATCACCGAGCCCACCGTCCCAGAAGCGGCCACTAGCGGGCTGCGCAGGTGCAGCGGCCCCAGCGTGGTGGTCAGGTCGGGCCCTGCCCTCATCGCTGTACTTTCCCGTCCCGCCAGGTGGTGGCTCCCCCGAACACGGTCATGCGCACCAGCCCCCGCAGCTCTCTGCCCCGGAAGGGCGAGTTGGCCGCCCTCGAGACGAACTGGTCCGGCACCCAGGAGGCGGCGGGATCGAAGACCACCAGGTGGGCCGGAGAGCCCGGCTCCACCCAGCGCCCCTGCCGCTCCAGCTCGGCGATCCGAGCGGGGGCCACCGAGAGCCGTTCGAAGAAGGCCACCGGTCCCAATCGCAGCGCCGTGTGCAGCGCCGAAGCCGCCGTCTCCAGGCCGATCACCCCGCGAGGCGCCTCCTCGAATGGAACCTCCGTGTCGTGGGCAGCATGGGGAGCGTGATCGGTCGCCAGCACGTCGATGGTGCCGTCGGCCAGCCCCTCGCGCACCGCCTCCACGTCCTCCAAGGCGCGCAGCGGCGGGTACATCTTGAAAGCCGGATCGGTCCTCTCCAGTGCCCGGTGGTCGAAGCTCAGGTGGTGAGGGGTCACCTCTGCGGTCACCGGCAGCCCTTGCGCCTTGGCCGCCCGCACCAAACCCAACGAGCCGGCGGTGCTGACATGCTGCACGTGGTAGCGGGCGCCGGTCATGCGCACCAGGGCGAGGTCGCGGGCGATCACCACCTCCTCGGCTGCCGCCGGGATGCCGGGCATGCCCAGCCGCGAGGACACCTCCCCTTCGTGCATCTGCCCCCCTCCCGACAAGCCGGGGTCCTCGGCGTGCTGCGCCACCACCCCACCCAGCTCGGACAGGTACTCCATGGCCCGGCGCAGCAGCCCGGCGTCGGTCACGGTGCAGCCGTCGTCGGTGAAGACGCGCACGCCGGCCGACCACAGCTCGTCCAGGTGAGCCAGGCGCTGGCCGTCCATCCGCTCGGTGAGGCATCCGGCGGCCGCCACCTCCACCAGGCCCACCTGCCGTCCTCGCTCCACCACGTAGCGGGCCAGGTGGCCGGCGTCGGTGGGGGGCCGGGTGTTGGGCATGGCCACCACCGCGGTGAAGCCTCCCGCCGCCGCCGCCTCCGACCCACTCTCCAGGTCCTCCTTCCACTCCTCGCCGGGCTCCCGCAGGTGGGCGTGCAGGTCCACCAAGCCGGGGCCCACCCAAGCCCCCCGGCAGTCCACGGTCGTGGCCATCTCCGAGGCGAGGCCGGTCCCCACGTGGGCCACCTCCTTCCCCGCCACCAGGACGTCGGCCGCCTGCGGTCCCTGGGGGGTCATCACCATCCCGCCGCGGAGCAGCAGCTCACCCAGGGCCTTCTCCCCCCAACATCCGGAACAGCACCGCCATGCGCACCGCCACCCCATGGGCCACCTGTTGGGTGATCAGCGAGCGCTGGTGATCGGCCACCTCGGGAGCGATCTCCACCCCGCGGTTCATCGGCCCGGGATGCATGACCACCGCGTGGAGCGGTAGGCGGCGGAAACGCTGCCGGGTGAGGCCGAAGCGGCTCACGTACTCCGGCAGGGAGGGGAACACCGAGGCGCCACCCCGTTCGGTCTGCACCCTCAGCAGGTAGAGCACCTCCACCGCACCCAGCACCTCGTCCAGCGAGGCAGCCAGCTGCACCGGCCATCCGGTCAGGTCTACCGGCAGCAGCGTACGGGGAGCCACCAGCAGCACCTCGGCTCCCAGAGAGGTGAAAGCGAAGACGTTGGAGCGGGCCACCCGGGAGTGGCGGATGTCGCCCACCATCGCCACCCTCAGGCCGTCCAGCTTGCCGAAGTGACGGCGGATGGTGAGGGCGTCCAGTAGGGCCTGGGTTGGGTGCTGGTGGGCTCCGTCCCCCCCGTTCACCACCGGCACCTGCACCCACTCGGCGATGCGCCATGGGGCGCCGGTGGCCGCATGGCGCACCACCATCAGGTCGGAGCCCATCGCCTCCAGGGTGAGGGCGGTGTCCTTGAGGCTCTCCCCCTTGGAGAGCGCCGAGGTGCCCGGTGAGAAGGTCATCGTGTCGGCCGACAGGGCCTTGGCCGCCCGCTCGAAGGAGAGACGGGTGCGAGTGGAGGGCTCGAAGAACAGGGTGCTCACCGTCCTTCCCCGCAGCGCCGGCACCTTGGGGATGGGCCGCTCCAGCACCTCGATGAACTCCTCGGAGAGGTCGAGCAGCCCCTCGAGGTCGCCTCGCTCGACCCCTTCCGTCGTCAGGAAGTTCCTCACGTTTCTCCTCCTTGCGTCACCCACACCGCGTCCTCGCCGTCCACCTCGACGAGGCGCACCACCACTCGTTGGTCCAGGGAGGTGGGGAGGTTCTTGCCGATGTAATCGGGCCGGATGGGGAGCTCCCGGTGGCCGCGGTCCACCACCACCGCCAGCTGCACGCCGCGGGGGCGGCCGAGGTCGGCCAGGGCGTCGAGGGCGGACCGCACCGTCCGCCCGGTATAGAGCACGTCGTCCACCAGCACCACCGTCTTGCCGTCAAGGTTCACCGGGACATCGGTCGGCCCCAGACGCTGGGTGGGGCGGTGGTCGAGGTCATCGCGGTACAGGCCGATGTCCAGGGCACCGACGGGGACTTTGTCTCCCTCGATGTCGGCGATGGCGCCGGCTATCCGCCGCGCCAGAGGGGCGCCGCGGGTGTGGATGCCGAGGACCACCAATCCCTCCACCCCCCGGTTACGCTCGATGATCTCGTGGGCGATGCGGCGCAGCGCTCGTCCCAAGTCGGCGGAGTCCATGATCCGGTTCAAGAGGAGCCGCCAGCCCTCTTCCACCTGTTGTTGAT